>JAFAFZ010000510.1 GCA_023423215.1 Actinomycetes bacterium | reverse complement strand
CTGAGGCGACCGGGCGCGGACCGGTCGCTCAGGCGGCCACCAGACCCAGCGGTGCGTCGCCCCCGTAGGTGGGGAACACGGCGCCGGGATCGGTCGCGCCGCCGCGCGTGGTCAGCACCTCGCTGATGACGCGGCGGTAGTCGTTCAGGACGATCAGGTCCCCTTCCGGGCCCTGGTCGATCGAGGTCGGGAACCCTCCGTAGACGCCACCGTTGACGTTGGCGCCCATGACCATCATCACCGTGCCGCGCCCGTGGTCGGTGCCCCCGGAGCTGTTCTCGTTGATCGTGCGCCCGAACTCGGTCATCGTCACGACGGTCACCTCGGACATCGCTCCGCCGAGGTCCTGGTAGAAGGCCTGCAGCGCGTTCGAGTGCGTCGTCACCCGGCCGCGGAAGTACGCCGCGGAGTCCTCGGGTGCGCCCATGGTCGTGTGGGTGTCCCAACCGCCGTCGTCGACGACCACTGCGCGCAGGCCGACGTTGGCGCGGATCAGGCGGGCCGCCTCGCGCAGGCCGTTCGAGAGGCCGTCGTTCCCGTACGCCGCTCCGTTCTGGGGGCCGGGGTCCGCCGGCAGCCCGGCGATGAGCCCGGTGATCGCGAGGGTCTCGGCGCCGGTCGAGGTCAGCAGGTCCCCGCCCTGCGGGTACATCGCGACGAGCGCGGTGCGGGCCCGGTTGTTGTCCGCGAAGCCGCGCACGCCGAAGCCGCCGATCGACGCGACCGAGAAGGCCGGTGCGCCACCCTGGAGCATCGCCTGGAGCGTCGAGCCGCGCCCGATCGCGCTGAGCCGGTCGAGCCCCGGCACGCCCTGGAGGAAGCGGTTGAGGAAGCCGTCCGCGACGTGCAGCGACGCGGAGCCGGCCTCCCAGTTGCGCTGGGACTCGAAGTGGCTGCGCGTCGGCGACTCGGACGCCGGCATGCCGGCCGCGTGCACGATGGCGAGGTCGCCGTTCGCCCAGGCGCCCTGGTGGAGCCGGTCCATCCCGGGGTGGAAGGCGAACGTGCCGCTCAGCGCGAACGGCGCGATCGCACCGCCCGCGTCCAGGGGGAGACCGGCCTTGCCGGTCGGGTCGGCGAACTCCTCGGGCGCCTTGACGCGGATGGTCGGTCGCAGCGCCTGGTACGTCGGCATGCGGTACGGCGCGACGACGTTCAGGCCGTCCATCCCGCCGCGCTGGAACACGACGACCACCACGTCACCGCTCGCCGGCGCCTCGGGGGTCGCGAACGCGTAGTGGTTGCCGATGGCCGAGACGCCGACGGCAGCGCCGCCCGCGCCGGTGAGGGCCAGGAAGCCGCGGCGCGAGAGCCCCCGCCGTCGCTGGTCCTCGTCGTCGTGCGAGCAGTGCTCGTCGTGGGTGCAGGTGGTGGTCATCATCGGCTCCGGATCGGGCGCGTCATCGGTACTGGAACTGCGGGTGGGCGAGCATGAGCCCGATCGTGGCCTGGAGCAGGACGGCGTCGGTCGCCAGCGTCGTCACCGCGGCGTCCGGCTGGATGCGCAGCGCAGTGCACATCGCGTTCTGGTCGCCGGCGCTGATCGAGATCTGGAAGGTGCGCTCGCCGATGGACCACAGCAGCTCCCGGTTGGTGGCCGGGAGCTGCGGCGGCAGGAGCGCGAAGGGATCGACCACGACCTTCTCCGCGGCGTTCGCGTCGGTGATGGTGTTGCGCCCGATCTTGGCGCCGTACTCCCAGCGCTTGAGCAGGCCGTCGGCCGACACCCAGTAGGCGGCGCGCTCGGGGTAGCCGTCGGGGCTCTGGCGCTCGTGCAGCGCCTGGCCCAGCGCCGCGGCGGCGGAGCGCAGCCGACCCGAGGCCTGCCCCCGGGGCGCGTCGTGGATCTGCGCGCCGGTGACGCGCAGCGACGAGTAGAGCCAGTCGATCGGACGCTTGACCTTGGAGCCAGCCGACCAGGCGAACTCCGGGGAGTTGAACAGCTCGCGCAGCACCGGGACGATCGCGGTGTCGTTGGCCCGGTAGATGCCGGCGAGCCGGTCGACGAGCGCCATCGGCGGCGTGTCCGAGACGAAGCGCCGCGCGAGCTTGAAGCACACGTGCCGGGCGGTCGAGGGGTGCCGCGCCAGGAAGCGGATCAGCGACTCGCCGTCGCCCAGGCCGTTGCGGCTGTAGTCCTGCCACGTGGGTCGAGCCGGGCAGGACCACTGCCCACCGAGGATCGAGACCGCCTCGCGGTTGTGGTACCAGTCGGCGAAGAGGAACTCGAACTTGGCGGGGCCGTTGGTCCAGTTGATGTTCCAGCCCGACAGCACCTTGGCGACGCCGAGGATGTCCTGCTCGCCGTAGACCTGCTCGCCGTTGACGATGCCCAGCGTGTGCAGCTCGAGCAGCTCGCGTCCGTAGTTCTCGTTGACCTGGTACCCGGGGTCGCCACGGCTCTGGTAGTTGTCCAGGTACACGAGCATCGCCGGGCTCTTCGCGGACGCCATGAGCAGGTCGCTGAACTTCCCCAACGCGTTCGGACGGATGACCCGCTCGTTGTCGACGGTCTTGAGCTGCGTGATCCAGTCCGCGTTGCGCCACACGTTGAAGTGGTTCGTCCAGAAGTCGCACATGACCTCGTAGAGCTGGCGCTGGGAGTAGACCGCCCGCAGCAGCGTGGCGTGGTCGAGCTCGAAGAAGAGCTGGTTCGAGTCCGAGGACCGCACGGCGTCGTTCTGCGAGTTGGTCTGCCGCAGGGTGGTGAAGGCGCCGAGGCGGCCCTCGGCGTCGGGCAGCCCCCACGGCGAGAGCTGCTCCTCGATCCAGGCGGCGGCGCCGAGCGCCTGGATGCGCTCGTAGACGGCAGCGGTGGCGCCGAAGGTCGCGCGCCGGGCGAGCAGGCGGGCGTGGCCCACGGCGGTCGGC
>JAFAFZ010000473.1 GCA_023423215.1 Actinomycetes bacterium | reverse complement strand
CCGCTGGTGAACGGCGGCGGCAGCGACGCGCTTGTCGCCGCGTTCGGCACGAACGGCGCGCTGCTCTGGTCGACCCAGCTCGGCGGCCCGGGCGACGACGTCCTGACGGCCGTGTCCGCCGACGGGTCGACGGTGTACGTCGCCGGGACGACGCTCGGCGCGGCGACGGACGGGACCGTCGGCGAGGGGATCGGCGACCTCGACCCGGCGATCGGACCCGGCGGTGCCGGCGACGTGGTCCTGGCCGCGCTCGATGCCGCGACCGGCGAGATCCACTGGGTCCAGCGCTACGGCAGCGCGGCGGACGAGCGGGCGACCGGCATGGCGGTCACCGAGGACGGCCTGCTGGTCATCTCGGGCGTCACCACCGGCCAGGTCGCGGACACGCCACCGGCGGGAGGCGCCGACGGGTTCCTGATGGCGTTCCCGCTGCCCTCGAGCGGGGGCGGCGCCGCCAGCTCGGTCTGAGCCGAGCAGCTCAGTCCGCGGCTACGGTGCGCGGCCAGACGCCCGCCTTGGCGACCAGGCCGGGCACCGGGTGGTCGAGCAGCTCGTCGGTCTGCATCCACTGCGCGGCCTCGACCAGGGCGTCCAGGTCTACGCCGGTCTCGTAGCCCATCCGATCGAGCAGGTAGACGACGTCCTCGGTCGCGACGTTGCCGGTCGCGTTCGGGGCGAAGGGGCAGCCGCCGATGCCGCCGAGCGACGCGTCGATCGTGCGCACCCCGGCGCCGACCGCCGCCGCGACGCAGGCGACCGCGGTGTTGCGGGTGTTGTGGAAGTGCGCCCGCAGCGACTGGCCCGCGCCCGCGCGGTCGACGGCGTCGTGCAGCACCGCGACGCGCTCGTCCACGTCGGTCGGGACGGCGACGCCGATGGTGTCCGCGAGGGCGATCTCCGCGCCGCCGACCTGCGCGCAGCGGAGCGCGACCTCGGTGAGCCGCAGCAGCGGGATCTCGCCCTCGTAGGGGCAGCCGAAGCTGGTCGTGAGGGTCACGCTGGCCGGGACGCCGGCGTCGGCGGCGAGCTCGGCCACCTGGGACCACACCTCGATCGCGCCTGCGGTGTCCGTGCCCTGGTTGCGCTCCGCGAAGGTGTCGCTGACCGGGACCACGGCGTTCAGCTCGTCGCACCCGGCGGCGAGCGCGCGCTCCGCGCCACGGCGGTTGAGCACCAACCCGATGAACGAGGCGTCCCCGTAGACCTCGGCGGTCGTCGGCGCCGAGCGACGCCGTGCCAGCTCGGCCATCACGTCGTCGGCGTCGGCCATCTGCGGGACGCGCGCGGGGTTCACGAAGCTGGTGACCTCGATGCGGCGGAGCCCGGCGCCGAGCGCGCGGTCGATCAGCGCCAGCTTCGCCGCGGTCGGCACGGTCGCCGGATCGCTCTGGAGGCCGTCGCGTGGGGCGACCTCGACCATGGTGATGCGCTCGCTCATCGTCCGCATCGTACTGACCGCCTGCGTCGGCCGACCTGTCGCGCCGACCCGTCGATCTGCGCCCCGGTCAGCCGCGGCCCGCTCAGCGCGGGTGGAGCCGGACCGGCAGGTATCGCACGCCCGTGTGCTTGTTCGAGCGGGTCCACTCGATCTCGCCGGTGCGCTCGACCGAGGCGACCGACGCGAGCAGCTCGACCAGCAGGCAGCGGATCTCGAGGCGCGCCAGGCGCGCCCCCAGGCAGAAGTGGCCGCCGTGGCCGAACGCCAGGTGACGGTTCGGGGCCCGACGCACGTCGAAGCGGAAGGGGTCCACGAACTCGCGCTCGTCCCGGTTCGCCGAGGCCCACCACAGCGTGACCTTGTCCCCCGCACGGAGGTGCTGGCCGCCGAGCTCGGTGTCGACCGTCGCGGTGCGGCGGTTGTACGGCGTGGAGGACGCCCACCGCAGCATCTCCTCGACCGCCGTCGGGACCGCGTCCGGGTCCGCCGCCAGCGACGCCCAGTCGTCGGGTCGGTCGGCCAACGCCGCGACACCCACGGCGATCGTGTTGCGGGTCGTCTCCGTGCCCGCCGCGACGAGGAGCGTGAAGAGCAGCTGCAGCTCGTCGTCGCGCAGGGGCCGCTCCACGCCCTCGTCGACCACCGTGCCCACCGCCGCGAGGGAGAGCAGGTCCTCACCGGGGTCGCGTCGCCGGCGGGCGATGAGGTCCTGGCCGTAGGCGAACATCTCGGCCGAGGCCGCGGCCGCCCGTTCGGAGCGCGCACCGAGGTCGCGATCGGAGTAGTCGAGCGTGGCGTCCGCCCACTCGATCAGCTGGCGGCGCTCGTCCTGGGGCACGCCGAGCAGCCCGGCGGCGGCCTGGAGGGGCAGCTCGGCCGCGACGTCGGTGAGCAGGTCCACGTCGCGCCGTTCGACCGCAGCGGCGACGATGCGCCGCGCCCGCCCGCGCAGCTCGTCGCTGAGGGCCCGCAGGGCCCGCGGCGCCAGCGCGGGCGTCAGCAGCGTGCGCATCCGCTGGTGCAGCGGATCGTCCGTCATGTTGAGCAGCACCCCGGTGAACCCCTCGGGCAGGTCCTCGATGAGCGTGCCGCCCCCGTCGCGCCCGCCACCGGTGTGGGAGGAGAACGTCGTGGTGTCGCTCGCCGCGGCCAACACGTCGGCGTAGCGCGAGACGACCCAGAACCCCTCGCCGCCCGGCACGTGCTCGGTCGGCGGGTGGAACCAGACGGGCTCGACGTCGCGCAGGTGCGTGAAGTCGTCGTGGGGGAACCCGTCGGCGAAGCGATCGAGGTCGCACAGGTCGATCCGGTCCAGCGTGGTCACGCCGGGAGCGTGCCACGCGTCGGTCGCCGCGCGTCGGACGACGGGGTCGGAGCCGGCGCGACCGCCGGCGGTAAGGTCCGCCCCATGGCACATCCACGTCGTCTGCGCTTCGCCGTCGAGCTGCACGGACCGCTCGAGGGCAGGACCTGGGCGGACACCGTGCGCTGGGTCGAGGACGCCGGGTACTCGACGCTGTTCGTCCCCGACCACTTCGATGAGGGCCTGGGCCCGATCGCCGCGATGGCGACCGCCGCAGCGGTCAGCACCGACCTTCGCATCGGCTCCCTGGTCCTGGCGGCGGACTTCCGCCACCCCGTCGTGCTGGCGCGCGAGCTGGCGACGATCGACCAGCTCTCGGGCGGTCGCCTCGAGCTGGGCGTGGGCGCCGGCTGGAAGCGCACCGACTACACGGCCTCGGGCATCCCGATGGACTCGCCGAAGGTGCGCGTCGACCGGATGATCGAGGTCGTCACGATCCTGCAGGGCCTGTTCGCGCCCGGGCCGTTCTCGTTCGAGGGCGAGCACTTCACGATCACCGAGCTCGAGGGCTCCCCGAAGCCGGCGCGCCCCGAGGGTCCGCCGCTCCTGATCGGCGCCGGCGCGCCGCGCATGCTGCGCTGGGCCGGCGCGCACGCCGACATCGTCGGCGTGAACCCGTCCATCCACTCCGGAGAGATCGACGCCGCCGCGGCGCGAGACGCCCAGGTCGACAGCATCGACCAGAAGGTCGGCTGGGTGCGCGAGGGGGCCGGGGAGCGCTTCGACGACCTGGAGCTGAACGCCTGGCTCGCGGTCGCGAACGTCACCCCGGACGCGAAGGGCACCGCGGAGCTGCTGGCCCCGGCGTTCGAGGCGGACCCGGTCGCGCTGCTGGACTCGCCGATGGTCATGCTCGGCACGATCGACGAGCTCGCCGAGCAGGTCCTGGCCCGCCGCGAGCGGTGGGGCTACTCGTACCACGTCGTCCCCGGTGACGCCGCGGCCGAGTTCGCGCCGCTCGTCGAGCGGCTGACGGGCCGGTGACGCCCTCCGAGCCCCTCGCCCCGGTCGACGGCGCGACGCTGCGCCTGGCCCTCGTGACGGCGCGCGACGCGTGGGTGACCGACGACGACGCCGAGCCGCTGGTCGCGGCGCTGGCCGAGCGGGGCGTGGCTGCCGAAGCGGTCGTCTGGGACGACGAGGACGTCGACTGGTCGCGCTACGACGGCGCGGTGCTGCGGTCGCCGTGGGACTACACCGAGCGGGTCGAGCAGTTCCTCGCCTGGGCGGACCGGGTCGGAGCGGTCATCCCGCTGTGGAACCCGTCGACGATCCTGCGCTGGAACACGGACAAGCACTACCTGGGCGACCTGGCCCGCGCCGGGCTCTCCGTGGTGCCGACGACGTTCCTGGACGCGGCGGACCCGCTCGCCGACCCGGCCTCGGCGCTGCCGAGCGCCGGCCGCTACGTCGTGAAGCCGACCATCTCGTCGGGGTCCCGCGACACCGCCCGCTACGACCAGGACCAGCGGGGCGACGCGCTCGCGCACGTGATCCGCTTGCTGGCGAAGGGCCGCGACGTGATGGTGCAGCCGTACGTCGACTCGGTCGAGGAGCGCGGCGAGACCGGCATGTTGTTCTTCGGCGGCGAGTTCAGCCACGCGTTCCGCAAGGGCGCGCTGCTCACGGGCGGTGCGGCCGTCGTCGACGGGCTGTACGCACGCGAGGACATCGAGCCCCGGACACCACGCGACGACGAGCTGGCCCTGGCCGAGGCCGTGCTCGACGAGACGGCTCGTCGCACGGGTGGCGGACGACCGCTCTACGCACGCGTCGACGTCCTGCGCGGCGACCACGGCGCGCCGATGCTGCTCGAGCTCGAGCTGACCGAGCCGTCCTACTTCCTCGCCACCGATGCGGAGGCGCCCGCCCGGGCCGCGGCGGCGTACGTGCGCGCAGTGCGCGGGCTCGGTGGTCGACCGGCCGGGTCGGTAACCTGACGACCCGTCAGATCCGGCGGCGTCCGCCGTCGTGCACCACGGAGCGCGGAGAGACATGAGCGACACTTCCATCGAGGACCTCGTCACCTACGAGGTCGAGGGCGGCGTCGCCCGGATCACGATCAACGCGCCCGACCAGGGCAACTCGCTCAACGCGGCGATGCGCGACCAGCTGACCGAGTGGTTCGAGTGGGCCTCGGCCGACCTGTCGGTGCGCGCCGTCGTCCTGACCGGCGCCGGCGACAAGCACTTCTGCACCGGCGCGAACCTCGGCGGCCCGCAGAAGCCGGCCCCGCCGCGACCCGAGGGCGCGCCCGCCCAGGCGATGGGTGACGTGGCCCGTCTCATCAAGCAGGGCTGGCAGCGCCTGATCGCGGCGATCATGGACTGCGACAAGCCGGTCGTCGCCGCCGTCAACGGCACGGCCGCCGGCGGCGGCGCCCACCTGGTGCTGGCGTGCGACCTGGTGGTCATGTCCGACACCGCGAAGCTGGTCGAGGTGTTCGTCAAGCGCGGCATCGTGCCGGACGCCGGCGGCGCCTACCTGCTGCCACGCATCGTCGGACCGCAGATCGCCAAGGAGCTCATGTTCCTGGCCGACTCCGTGCCCGCCGAGCGGTGCGCCGAGCTGGGCATCGCCAACCGCGTCGTGCCCGCCGCCGAGCTCGGTGACGCCGTGGCCGAGCTGACCGGACGTCTCGCGGTCGCGCCCACCAAGGCGCTCGCGCTGACCAAGTGGCTCATCAACCGGTCGTTCGAGTCCAGCCGCCACACCGCCTTCGAGGAGGAGGCCGTGGCCCAGGACCTGCTCACCGCCTCGGGCGACTTCGGCGAGGGCATCGCCGCGTTCCGCGAGCGTCGGGCCCCCGAGTTCAAGGGCTGGTGAGCCAGCGGGCCGCCCCCGGTCCGCTCAGAAGCCGCCGCAGGCCGGGACCCGGAGCTGCACCGACAGCTCGTTGACGACGAGACCCCGGGCCGCGATCTGGTCTGCGGCGCGTGCCGCGGCGTCCGCGTCGCGCTCCTCGGCCGCGGCGCGCAGCGCGGTCGAGGCCGCGGCCAGCTGACCGACGGCGGCGGAGAGGCGCTCGGCATCCTCGGCGAGCTGGTCGGGACGACCGGCCGCCGAGATCGCGTCGTCGAGCTCGCGCACGAACCGGTCGACCTGCTCGGCGTACGCCTCCGCCTCCTCGGCGTCGTGCGGGTCGGCCGCGGCCACCTCGGCGTGGGGCGAGTTAAAG
>JAFAFZ010000462.1 GCA_023423215.1 Actinomycetes bacterium | reverse complement strand
AGCCCCATGACGCGACCTCGGACCTCGTCGGCGACCCGCATCTGGAGGGTCGTCGAGAGCGCCGTGACGATCACGAAGTACGCGGCACCGAGCACGAAGCCCGACACGAACGCGATCGGTCGGTTCGTCGTGCTGCCGAAGATCACCAGCGAGACCGCGAACACGAACAGCGCGCCGCGGGTGGTGGTCGCCCGGTCGTGCGCCGAGAGCCACGAGCCCTTGGACAGCGCCCCACCGGCGGCGCCGAGCGCGAACGAGGCGAACAGCAGGTTGAACCCGGCGCCGGTCAGGTCCAGGTGCTCCTCGGCCAGGATCGGCATCTGGTAGATGAAGATCAGCGAGCACAGCGACAGCACCGAGATGCAGATCAGGACCCGGGTGATGAGCACGTCCCGGCGTGCGGCCGTCAGGCCCTCGCGCAGCTGCTGGATCGGACCCAGCCCGGAGCGACCCTTCGGTGAGAAGTCGACGTGCACACCGGTGATGGCCCAGATCACGAACAGGTAGGTCAGCCCGTTCAGGAAGAACACGGCCGACGTGCCGGGCACCGCGCCGACGAGGGGCAGGTCGCCGACGTGCCGGTCGACCGTGTCCATGATCAGCCCGCCGAGCAGCGGCCCGATCACCCGCGACGCGTTCATCGACACCGAGTTGATGGCGATCGCCGGCTGCATGTCCTCACGCGGGACGAGCGTGGGGAGCAGCGCGTTCATCGTCGGTCCGTTGACCGCGTTCGCGCAGCCGATGCTGGCGACGACGAGGACCATGACGACCTTGTTCGGGTCCTCGGAGGTGGCGACGACGGCGAGCACGATCGACATCGTCAGCTGGATCAGCGAGAGCCCGATGATGAGCGCACGTCGGCTGACCCGGTCGGCGAGCGCGCCGCCGAAGGGGGAGAGGAAGAGCATCGGCCCGAGCTGGGCGAAGGTGATGATGCCGGTGAAGGCGGCGTCCCGGGTCAGGTCGTACGCCAGCGAGATGAGGGCGACGTTCTGCATCCACGTGCCGATGTTCGACGTGAACGTGCCGGCGAACATGCGGCGGAAGTTGCGGCTGCCCATCGCCGAGCGCAGGGTTCCGGGGGTCGGGACGGACGTTTCGCCCCCCGAATACTTCGACCCCCGAACGATGCTCACGGTCCGCGACTCTACGTGCTGGGGCGAGTCGGCCCAACCGGGTTGCTCCGATCCGACGGGGTTCCTGCGGCCTCGTAGGCTCAGGGCGATGCCGACGGTGCCGGAGCGGACCCACTACCAGGTGCTGGGCGTCGCACCCGGTGCGTCGCCCCAGCAGATCCGCGACGCGCACCGCCAGCTGGCGCGGATGCTGCACCCCGACCGGCTCAGCGACGCGAGCGACGCGGAGCGGCGCTTGGCCGAGCGACGCATGCGAGAGGTGAACGTGGCGTGGACGACGTTGTCGGATCCGGCGCGCCGCACCGACTACGACCGCCAGCTGCGAGCACGTGCCACCGGCCCCTCCGGCCCGAGTGGTGGGCACGCGGGTGGGGGGTACGGCCCCGCGTCGTCACGTGGCGCGGGCGCGGGCGTCGACGACACGCCGCGGGACCCGACCACCGGTTGGCCGGTCGACGACGACCCGGATGCGTTCTACGCGCGGCTGCGCGCCGCGGAGGTCGACCCCGACGAGCCGCCGCTGTCGAACTGGCACTTCTGGCTGCTGCGACGTGGGCCGATCGTCGCCGCGCTGGTCGTCGCGCTGTTCCTGTTCGTCGTCACGGCGTATGCCGGCAGCGGCGGGGGAGGCGTCGACGACGAGGCGGCCCCGACGACGGAGGGCGCCCGCAACTGCGTGCGCCTGACCGAGGGACGCACCGCGACCCGTGTGAGCTGCGGCGTCGAGAACGACGGCCGCATCGTCACGATCGTGAGCGCGGCGCTCGACTGCCCGGCGGGGACGAGCTACGTCATCCTCGACAACGACGTCACGTGCGTCACCGACGATCCCTCGATCGTGGGCGAGCCGCCGACGACGCTGCGAGACTGACCCGATGGACTCCGCTGCAGCGACCGAACCCGCCGTCCAGGTACGTGGCGTCGACCACATCGTGCTGAAGGTGCGTGACCCCGAGGTGTCGGTGCAGTGGTACGCCGGGCTGCTGGGTCTGGCGCCAGAGCGGCTCGAGGAGTGGCGACGGGGCGAGGTGCTGTTCGTGTCGGTGCGCATCGACGACACGACGATCATCGACCTGTTCCAGGCCGAGCCCGACGGTGTCAACGTCGACCACGTCGCGTTCGTCATCGACGACGTGGACCTGCAGGCGGTCGCGGACTCGGGTCGCTTCGAGGTCGTCGCCGGCCCGTCCGAGCTGTGGGGAGCACGCGGCCAGGGCCACGGGCTCTACGTGAAGGACCCCGACGGGCACACCGTCGAGCTGCGGACCTACCCGGCCTGAGCGCTCAGTCGCGGAAGAACCAGACCCGGCCCTGGTGGCGCTCGACGGAGCGCTGGAAGTCGTCGACCGCGTCACGGGCGAGCGCCACGCCGGCGTCGTAGCGGGCACGTTCGCCCGTCTGGACGTACGCGGTCAGCTCCTGCACCGACGTGAAGGTCAGCAGCAGGTACCGCAGGGCATCGGTGCGTGCTGGGGCGTCGGGAGCGGTGTTGAGCAGGTCGACCAGCGCCGTCAGGTCCGCGGTCATGGTGGCGGTCGCCTCGGCGAGCCGGCCTGGGGACGTGCCCGCGGCGAACGCCTGGGCCCAGCGGTCCGAGGTCGAGGTGACGCGCTGCACCCGCTCGCCGAGCTCGTCCAGGTGCTCCTGCTCCCACGAGATGAACGCCGCATCACCCGTCGTCGGCGCGGCGACCGTGCTGGTCGGGGTCTGCACCCGGCCCTGGACCTCGGTGTCGACCGCCGGCTCGGTGTCGGTGGGTGTGTCGCCCGGCGTGCCCGCGTCGGTGTCGGCGGTGTCGGGGGTGTCGCGGACCAGGCCGATGAACGTGTCACGGTCGACCCAGACCCACACGCCCAGCGCCACGACGACGCCGAGGGCGACGAGTCGACGCACCCAGCGACGGTCGACCCGGTGCGACCGGAGCGGCTCCACGGTGAAGCCGCTGCCCGGCGGCGTGCGGGTGGTCGAGCCCCAGGTCGGCGGGGACTCGGGTCGGGGCGGCCCCCACGCGGACGGCGTCTCGGACGTGGTGGGCGTCGTCACGAGCGGAGCGGTCGAGCGGTACGTCGGCGGCGCGACC
>JAFAFZ010000440.1 GCA_023423215.1 Actinomycetes bacterium | reverse complement strand
GTCCGGGATCTGGTCCCGGAACCGCCCGCCGTGACGACGACGTTGCGTCGGTCGACGCCGGTCAGATGTAGACCGGGCAGCCGATGACGGCCGGAAGGGCGAGCGCCAGGAGCGGCTTGGCGATGATGCTGCCGCCCGTGACGTTGACCTTCGAGCACCCGCCCGAGGCGTTCAGGTAGAAGTCCGCCTCGAAGTAGGTCGGGATGCCGATGATCGAGAAGTAGAAGCCGACACGGGTCGCCTTCATGCCGGCGGTCTGCGACAGGCTCAGGCGGGCCGCCGCGACGTCGATCGACGCCAGGCGGAACTTGCCGCTGCCGTTCAGCTGCCAGGTCGGCTCGGTCAGCTTCGAGGTGAACGAGCCGTTGAAGGTGATGCCGAGCGGGAAGTTGATGGTGGTGACGCCACCTGCGCCGGTCAGCGTGACCTGGTCGGGGTTGGCGACGACCGAGCCGTTGAAGTTGAGGATGCCCCAGGTGTCGAGCTGCAGCGAGCCGCTCATGTCACCGGTCAGGCTGAGGAGCGTGCCGTTCGGGCCGAACTGGGCGTCCAGGTTGCCCTGCAGCGACGCCTTGTTCGTGATGTCGAGCTGACCGCCGAACTTCAGCGACAGGGTGCTGCCGTAGGTGCTGGTGATCGCCAGGTTGGCGTTGCTCAACGTGACGTCGCCGAGCTTCACCTGGCCGTTGACCGCAGCGTTCAGGTTGACCGTCTCGGCCCGGCCGTCGGTGATGACGACGGCACCGGCGATCGAGGCCGCGAAGCCGGCGTCCTGGAGCTGTGCGTCGAGCTGGAGCGTGGTGGTCGCACCGGAGGTCTCGACGATCGCCGAGCCGTTGGCCTTCAGCGTGCCGATCTGGAACTGGCCGCTGACGACCGCACGCAGCTGGCCGCCGATGATCTCGGTGCTGAGCGAGCCGGCGACCGAGATCTTCTTGCCGTCCTGGAGGACGCCCGAGATCTCTCCCGCACCCTCGAGGTTCAGGTACGGGGTGGCGGCGGTGATGCCGTCCCACACGATCGAGCCGTTGAAGCGGACGACGTTCGGGCCCTGCTGCACGTCGAGGACGCCGACGAAGGTCGCCTTGTTGGTCGCCAGGACCAGCGAGCCGTTGGCCTCGTTGACGTTGAGGTCGCCGACGATGCCGCTGCCCGAGAACGAGATCGCGGTCTCGGTCGCGTTGCCGTCGAGCTTGACCTGGCCCTGCAGGTCGACCTTCTTGCCGCCGGCCATGGAGCCGACGAGGTGGGCCGAGATGTCGGCCTTCGCCGAGACGAGCGCACCGGCACGGTCGAACGAGACGGCGACGGAGCCGCTGGCGGTGCTCGGGCCGACCTTGATCGCACCGGCCACCGAGGCGGACACGCCGGTGGCGGGCGAGGCGTTCAGCTGGATCGAGGCGCCGGTGACCGAGATGTCACCGATCTTCACGTTCGACGCGTTGGCCGAGAGGGCGAGCGACGGCACGCCGTTGGTGACGGTGAGCGCACCCGAGAAGACGACCGGCGAGACGGTGATGCCCGGGATCGTGAAGGCGCTCGAGGACAGCTGGATCGACCAGTTGTCCAGGTTGCTCAGGGTGCCGACGAAGCCGATCGTCGAGGTCGTGCCCGAGAGGGTGACCTGGACGTTGCCGCGCAGGCGGATGCCGTAGCTGCCGATCTCGACCGACAGGGCCTGCACCCGCAGGTTCTCGAGGACCGGCTGGCCGGCGGCGATCTCGTCACCGGTGACCGCCGCGACCTTGGCGCCCGACGCCTGGTTCCCGGTCTGCTCGGCGATCTCCTTGCCCTCGGCGAGGACGGCGCCGTCGAGCTCGACCTTGGCGTTGGCATCGGTGCACTCGTCGCCGACGACGGTCGTGTCGTCCGCGATGGCGACGACGTCGCTCTTCACGAGCACGGCCTGGTCCGCGGTGGGCGGAGCCTCGTCCACCTTCTCGAAGTAGTCGCAGAACTTCTGCTGCGACCACGCGCCGCCGCCCGGGTTCGTCGGGGGCGTGGTGGTGGGCGAGCACGCGACCACCGTCGCGAGCAGCGCCAACGCGATAGCGGCGGAGCCGAGCCGCCTCGTCGTTCGGTGCCTCATGGTCTGCAGCACGGATGTGTCTCCCGGGATGTCGGTGCGGTCAGGGGGTCGAGTGGATGGAGGTCACGGAGGACCGGGCGCGTGGCCCGGTCCCTCGTGCTCAGTTCGTGATGGTGCCGTTGTCCCAGACTCGGTACAGCTGACCGATCGGGCCGTTGGTCCCCGCCGGACCGACCTTTCCTGCTGCGGCGCTGCCGCCGTCGCCGCCGCTGTCGTTGCCGAAGCCGCCGACGCCCGAGGTGGCCGCCGCCGAGGCCGCGCCACCGGCGCCGCCCGATGCCGGGACCACCGGACGGGTGAAGGAGCTGCCGCTGGTCGTCAGCGAACCGACGCCCACGTGGAGCACGGCGATCGAGTGGCCGCCAGCGCCGCCACCGGCACCGCCGCCACCGCCACCGGCGCCACCGCCGCCACCACCACCGCCGCCACCGGCGAGGCAGCAGGAGTCGCTGCCACCGTCACCGCCGTTGCCGCCGTTGCCGCCACGACCACCGGG
>JAFAFZ010000430.1 GCA_023423215.1 Actinomycetes bacterium | reverse complement strand
CGCTGGCCCCAGCCGTCGAACTCGATGCGCTCGTCGCCGACCAGGATCTGGCCGTGCACCCGGCACGGGATCTCGTAGCGCGGCGTCACCGGCGGCCAGAGGTACGCAGCTCGGTCGGTGAAGAAGTCGAGCTCGAACCCGAACGGCACCCGGGTCCCACGGGGGTCGTGGTACACCTCGGCCGGATCGTCGAGCTGGAGGCCGAACGCCTCGAGGTTGATCGACATGTGCTCGTTCGGCGTCTCGACGACGTGGTCGGCCCACAGCCCGTCGTGGCGCAGCTCGAGCGAGGTGGCGGACTTCGGCAGCGGGATGTCGTGCTCGATCACCGTGACCAGCGGCCGGTCGGGCCCGACGAGGCACGCCCAGTACCAGACCCGGTCCAGGTTCGGGTAGAAGCCGATGCGCACGTAGCCCCCGAGGGACAGGTCCTCGCTGAACCAGTCCAGGTAGTAGGACTCGTTCCACAGCGGGGTGTCGTCCGGCGTGTGTCGCCGCTCGTCGATCGGATCGGGTGTCGCCATGGCGGGCAGTCTGGCAGTCGCCGCGACCGCCCGCTCGGTCGAACGCGGTCGTTGCGGATGGGAGGAAGCCACCGAGCTCGTCGCTAGTCTGCGCCGATGCTCCGGGCACCTCGATCCTCGCCGATCCGCCGCCTCGCGGCGCTGGCCGCCGTGCTGGTCGCGACCGGCACGGCGACCGCGTGCGGGTCCGACGGCGACACCACAGCGGCGACGGACGCCTCGGTCGGTGACGCAGCCGTGGCGCCGATCGCGAACCAGGACCACTGGCATGCCGCGTTCGGCATCTACGTGT
This sequence comes from Actinomycetes bacterium, assembly GCA_023423215.1. GTDB lineage: Bacteria > Actinomycetota > Acidimicrobiia > Acidimicrobiales > Microtrichaceae > JAFAFZ01. Next base: position 2,456 of record JAFAFZ010000430.1, on the reverse strand, counting down.
GCGACACCTTCCTGCCCGACCTGCCGGACGTCGGTCCGGATGCGCTCGGGATCCACACCCACCAGGACGGGCTCGTGCACATCCACCCGTTCGTGGACTCGGCCGCGGGTGAGAACGCCACGCTCGGCGTGCTGACCGACCAGATCGGCGTCACGCTGTTCGTGGGTCACTTCGCGCTGCCCGAGGATCCGAACTGGACCGGGTCGATGGACGGCAACGAGACCTGGACCGGCGCGACGGAGTGGACCGACGGCGACGAGTGCCCGCAGGGTCCGGGCAAGGTGCGGCTGTTCGTGTGGCCGCCCGGCGCGCAGGAGGGCGACGAGCCCGAGGTGGTCGACGCCGCCCTCGCCCGCACCCGCTTCGCCGAGGACGGGCAGCGCTTCGTCCTGGCGTTCGTGCCGGACGGTGTCGTCCCGCCGCAGCCACCTTCGACCCCGCTGCTCGCCGACCCGGGCGACGTGCACCCGGCGCCGTCCGAGACGGACCCCGACGCCGAGACCGGGACGAGCGACACCGAGCCGTCGACCGGATGGTGAGGCCGCCCCGCGGGGGCCGTCCTCGACGGCCGGTAGTGTCGCAGCCATGGTGCAGTACCTGAGCGACGAGTGGTTGGCCGAGGCGAACGACGCCCTGGCCGCCGACACGGCACTGGCCGCTGCGGCGGCCGACCTGGACCTGACGATCCAGTACGAGGTCACCGGCTCGCCGCTCGGCAAGCGGGCGTACGGGGTGCGCCTGGACCACGGCAGCGCCGGGGTCGAGGCGGGCGACCACAAGGACGCGCCGGTCAGCTTCAGCCTCGACTACGACACCGCCGCCGCCATCGCGCAGGGCGAGCTGTCCGCGCAGGCGGCGTTCATGCAGGGCCGCCTGAAGCTGGGCGGCGACGTCGGCGTCCTGATCCGCCAGCACGCGGCGATCGACGGCCTGACCGACGCCCTCGGCGACCTGCGGACCCGCACCGAGTTCTGATCGCTCAGCCGGCGCGCTGCGCCGAGGCCCCGGGGCGCTCAGTAGCGTCGCCGTCCGACGGAGGAGCACACCATGCCCGAGCTACCAGAGGTCCAGGCGCACGCGGAGCGGCTGACGCGTGAGCTCGAGGGGGCTCGACTCGAGAAGTTCACGCCCCTGTCGTTCTCGGCGCTCAAGACGGTGCTGCCGGCCCCGGACGAGGCCTACGGGCTGCCGGTGCGTGGCGTCGGCCGACGCGGCAAGTTCCTGCTCCTCACGTTCGCCGGCGGCACGATCGACGGCAGCGACGACATCACCTTCGTCGTGCACCTCATGCAGGGCGGCCGGCTGATCCCCGACGAGAAGCAGTCGGCCCGGCCCCGCAACGGGCTCGCCCGCTGGCGCTTCGAGGACGGCCGAGCGCTGCTGCTCACCGAGGCGGGCAAGGAGCACAAGGCCGGCGTGTGGGTGCTGGCCGGCGATCCGCTCACCCAGGCGCCGCTTGAGTCGCTGCCCGTCGACGCCGACGTCGCGACGCTCGAGGAGCTGACCGCGGCGCTGAAGGCGAAGAACCAGCGTGTGCACGGCTTCCTGCGCGACCAGCACGGCATCGCCGGGCTGGGTCGCATGCTCGCCAACGAGATCTGCCACACGGCGAAGCTCTCCCCGTTCGCCATGTCCGCGAAGCTCACGCCGGACGAGGTCCAGCGCCTCTACGACGGGATCCACACCTGCATCGATTCGGCCCTGGCGCACGAGCGCACCCTGGACGCCATGTCGAAGTCGGCCGATCGCCCCGGCGCGGTGCACCGCCGCAAGGGCGCCGTCTGCCCGGTGTGCGGCGACACGATCCGCGCGGTCGAGTACAACGCGTACGAGGTCGACTACTGCCCCACCTGCCAGACCGACGGCAAGGTGCTGGCGGACAACACCACCTCGAAGTTCCTGAAGTAGCCCCGCCGTCCTCCGGACCCGTACCCGGCCCCGGACGCGGCACCGCCCCGGGCCGAGGACCCGGGGCGGTGTGCGGTGCTCGTCGAGCGAGCGGTGTGCGGGGAACCGGTCTCAGATGAGACCGAGCTCCTTCACCGCGTCGCGCTCCTCGGCCAGCTCGGCGACCGAGGCGTCGATCTTGGCGCGGGAGAAGTCGTCGATCTCGAGGCCCTGGACGATCTCGTACTTGCCGTCCTTCACCACGCACGGGAACGAGGAGATGAGCCCCTCGGGCACGCCGTAGGACCCGTCGGACGGGATCGCCATGGACACCCAGTCGCCCTCGGGGGTGCCGAGGTGCCAGTCGTGGATGTGGTCGATCGCGGCGCTGGCGGCGGACGCCGCCGAGGACGCGCCACGGGCGTCGATGATCGCGGCGCCGCGCTTGGCGACGGTCGGGATGTAGGTGTTCTCGTACCACTCCTGGTCGCCGACGGCCTCGGCGGCGTTGCGGCCACCGACCTCGGCGTGGAACAGGTCCGGGTACTGCGTCGTGGAGTGGTTGCCCC
>JAFAFZ010000407.1 GCA_023423215.1 Actinomycetes bacterium | reverse complement strand
GGACGGCGGCGTCGTGCTGGTGCTCGAGCTGCAGGGCGAGCTCACCTTCGCCGCGACCGAGATCGTCGTGCAGCGCGTGGCGGATGCCGAGCCGCGGCTCGACGTCGCAGTGCTGGACCTGCGCCGGGTGCGCGGCGTGCAGGCACCGGTCGTCGGGCTGCTGCGCGACCTGGGCCGGCAGGTCGAGGCCGGAGGCGGTCAGCTGGTGATCACGTGCGCGGAGCGCTTCCCCGAGCTGGCAGCGGGGGAGGGCGCCGGGGGAGCCTCGCCGATCCGCGAGTTCGACGATCTGGACCTGGCGTTGGAGTGGTCCGAGGACCGGGTGCTGGCGCGGGTCGGGCCCGGCAGCGACGACGCCGCGGTCGAGCTGGCGGACCACGAGATGCTCCATGGCGTCGAGGACCACGAGCTGGCGTTCCTGCTCGAGCTGCTCGAACCCCGGCGCTACGAGGCGGGCGAGCTGATCTTCCGCCGGGGGGACGAGGCCGACGAGATGCTGCTGGTGCGGCGTGGACGGGCGAGCGTGTCGCTGCAGGACGGCGACGGTCGCCCTCGTCGCGTGGCGACGCTCGGCGCGGGCGCGCTGCTCGGCGAGATGGCGATGATCATCGCGGAGCCCCGTGGCGCGGACGTGCACGCCGACACGGTCGTCGAGGGGCACGTGCTCGGCGTCGGGGCGATCGAGCAGCTGCTCAGCCTGCGGCCGGAGGTGCGCGCCAAGCTCCTGGGCAACGTGCTGCGCATCGTCAGCCGACGCGCGGATCGCATGCGCGACGAGCTCGTGCACCTGATCGACTGATGGGGCCCGATCCGACGGCGGGCGACGGCATCGTCGACAGCCACGTGCACCTGCTGCCCGGGCGGCTCGGCGAGAAGGTGCGGGCGATCTTCGAGGACCTCGGCGGTTACGACCTGGCCTACCCGGCGGTGCACGAGGCGGTCTGCGAGCAGCTCGCCGAGGACGGGGTCAGCCAGGTCTGGACGCTGCCCTACGCGCACCGGCCGGACGTCGCCGACTCGCTCAACGAGGCCGCGCGCGCCACCGCCGCCACCGGCTACGCGGTGGACGTCGTCGCCGGCGCGACGGTGCACCCGCTCGACGGCGACCCGGTCACGATCCTGCGTCGCGCGGTCGAGGACGGCGGCGCCCGGGTGCTCAAGCTCCACTGCTCGGTGGGCGACTTCGGTCCGCTCGACCCGGGCCTCGGGCCGGTGTGGGACTACGTCGAGCAGGTTCGACTTCCGGTGGTGGTGCACGCCGGACGGGCGGTCGACGGGGTGTCCTCGCACGAGGACCTCCGGCCGATCGACGAGCTGGCCCGTCGCCACCCCGAGGCCCGGGTGGTGATCGCCCACTGCGGACACGACCACGAGTCCGAGGCGATCCGCATCGTCGAGTCGCACCCGAACGTGCACGCGGACCTGACGCCGGTCGTGAACCGGCTCGTCCGGCTGACCTCCGAGCAGGCGGCACGCTGCGCCGACCGCCTGCTCTTCGGCACCGACGCGCCGAACACCGAGCTCACGGCAGGCCGCTGCCGCGAGCACGTCGAGTCGTTCGGGCTGTCGCCATCGGCGCTCGGCGCCGTGCTCGGCGGCAACGCACGGCGACTGGTGGCGGAGGTGCTCGCCTGAGCGATCGTCCAACGAGGGGTTGTATCGGAATGTATCGCGATATATCGTCAACTTCCCCGACGGTGAAGGCACCGCTGCGCGCGGCACCGAGCCGCCCGCAGGACGAACGAGGAGACGACGATGCAGGACGACATCGACATCGAGATGGACGACGACACCGAGCAGGCGGCGCAGCGCCGTCGGCCGGGTGGAGGCCGCGGGAGCGGCCAGTGGGCCATGTGGGGTCCCGAGGATGCGGCGTACTGGGGCGGGCAAGGTCGGCGCCGCTTCGCACGCGGCGGGCGTGGGCCCGGTCACGGTCGGGGCGGTCCGCCCCGTGGCGGCTTCGGCGGGGGCTTCGGTCCGCGTGGCGGTCGCATGCGCCGGGGCGACATCCGCACCGCGGTGCTGGTGGTGCTGTCGGAGCAGGACGGCCACGGGTACCAGCTGATCCAGGCGCTCGAGGCGAAGACCGACGGCGCCTGGCGGCCGAGCCCCGGCTCGGTCTACCCGACGCTCCAGCTGCTCGAGGACACCGGCCTGGCGACCTCGGAGCTGCGCGACGGCAAGCGGGTGTACTCGATCACCGACGAGGGTCGCGCCGAGGCGGACCGTCGGGTCGACGAGGCCGGACGGCTGCCGTGGGAGCAGGGCGGCCCCCAGGACGGCGGCCTGAGAGGCGCCATGATGCAGCTGCACCTGGCGGCGCGGCAGATCAACGCCGAGGGCGACCCCGAGCACGTCGAGGCGGCCATCGGGATCGTCAACGACGCCCGCAAGCAGCTGTACCGCCTGCTCGCCGAGTGATTTCGGCGGGGGTGGCGGGCGGTCTGTGAACCGCGCGTGAACGTGGCGTCGGGGCGGGGACCCGGTGCGCGGGGCGGTCGTACCATCCGGCGATGACGATCGACCTCACCGCCCCCGCCCCGGCCGACACCGCCCCGTCGGCGCCGCCGGACCCCGAGCTGCTCGCGTTCATCGAGGGCCTCCCCAAGACCGAGCTGCACGTGCACCTCGAGGGCACGTTGACCCCCGAGCTGAAGCTGAAGCTCGCCCAGCGCAACCACGTCGAGATCGCCGAGCGCAGCGTCGAGGAGATCGAGGCGACCTACCGCCTCGAGTCCCTGACCGCGTTCCTCACCGTGTACTACCCGGCGATGAACGTGCTGCAGACCGCTGACGACTTCTTCGAGCTGGCCTACGAGTACCTGACGACCGCAGCCGCCCACGGCGTGCGCCACGCCGAGATGTTCTTCGACCCGCAGGCGCACACCGGTCGGGGCGTCCCCTTCGACACGGTCATCCGCGGCTACCGGCGCGCCGTCGTCACCGCCGAGCGCGAGCTCGGCATGTCGGCGCAGCTGATCCTGTGCTTCCTGCGTGACCACTCCGCCGAGTTCGCCATGGCGACGCTTATGGAGGCGCTGCCCTACAAGGACTGGATCATCGCAGTCGGCCTCGACTCCGACGAGCGGGACAACCCGCCCTCGAAGTTCGCCGCCGTCTTCGCACGTGCCCGCGCCGAGGGCTTCCTGCTCACGATGCACTGCGACATCGACCAGCCCGG
>JAFAFZ010000399.1 GCA_023423215.1 Actinomycetes bacterium | reverse complement strand
CGGGCTCGGGGCAGGTGCGCGTCCGGGGTCACGTTCCCCGGCCCGCACTCCGAGGAGCAGCCGGGCGGAGGACTGCGGAGGTCGACGGGCTCAGGCGTCGGGGTCGAGCAGGTGGAGCGTGGCCCGCTCGGCGCGGGTCATCGTCTCGGTCGTGCGGGCCCGGCCCCAGGCGTCCCGCACGCGCTCCTCGTCCAGGTCGTCGGTGAGCATCGGGTGCACGTACGCACGGCGGCACACCGCCCGGGTGTTGCCCAGCAACCCCGCGGCGACGTCGATCGCGCCGATGACGTCCTTGTCGGTCCACGGCCCTGGCATCTCGACGAGCTCCTCGAGCACCGCCGCGGTAGCGCCCCAGGTGCGGAAGTACTTCACGGTCGTCGAGGGGCCCATCACGTCGGCCAGGTACTCGTTGCAGTCCGCCGAGTCGACCCGCACGGGCGAGCCGTCGGTGCCCTTGTAGGTGAACAGCTCACGTCCGCCCAGCTCGTGGCACGCGCGCACCGCTCGGGCCAGCCGCGCGTCGCGCACGGTGACCTCGTGCTCGAGCCCGCCCTTGCCGACGAAGCAGAAGGCGACCTCGGTGCCGTGCACGTCGACCTGCTCGGACTCCATCGTCGTCAGCCCGTAGGTGCCGTTGTCCCGTCGGTACACGTCGTTGCCGACGCGGATGAGCGTGCGGTCCAGCAGGCTGATGACCAGGGCGATGACCTTGCGAGGCGGCAGCCCCGAGCGGCCCAGGTCCTCGGCGACCACCGCGCGCAGGCGGGGGAGCTCGAGTCCGAACGCGTGGAGCTGGTCGAACTTCGCCTCGTCGCGCACCGCGCGCCAGCGGTCGTGGTAGCGGTACTGCTTGCGGCCCCGGGCGTCGCGACCCGTCGCCTGGAGGTGGCCGTCCGCGTCGGTGCAGATCCACACGTCGGTCCACGCCGGTGGGATGACCAGCGCATCGATGCGCGCCCGATCCGCCGGGCCGACCGCCGCACGACCGCTGGCCCGGGTGTAGGAGAAGCCTCGTCCGCGACGCACGCGACGGATGCCCGGCTCGCGATCCGTCACGTACCGCAGACCGGCCTCGGCCGCCGCAGCGAGCACGGCCGGTTCGGCGTCCAGCTCCGCAGCGGTGGCGGTGTCGAGCGCGGCCTCGGCCTTCGACGTTCTGGATCCGGAAGCCGATGCGGTGCGCATGGGTCGGCGGTACCCCACGATGCTCGCGAGCCAACCTCCCCCGAACGGGGGTCACCCTGTGCGGACCTCAGCTGCGACGGGTCAGGTCGCCCGCGGCCGCCCGTCGACGGGGCCCGACCGGCCGTTCACGTCCAGCCGTCGGAACGACTCTGACCCCCTCGCGAACGCAGTGGCCTCGACGCGGTTGCGGACCCGCAGCTTCGAGAACACCGAGCGCAGGTGGGACTTCACGGTCTCGGAGCCGATGTAGAGCACTGCACCGATCTCGGCGTTCGTGAGCCCGTCCGACGCCAGCATGAGCACCTCGCTCTCACGCTGGGTCAGTCCGTGGTCGCGACCGGGCCAGTCGAGCTCGGGGTTCGCGCTCGCCGTGGCCCCGACCGCCTCGACGTACTCGCCTGCGGCGATGCGCACCACGGCATCGGCGATCTCAGCGCCGCTCAACCGCTTGGAGATGTAGCCGGCGGCGCCTGCGGCCACCGCCTGTTCGAGCGCTGAGCGCTGGAGCTCGAGGGAGAAGACCACGACACGCCCCACCATCGGATCGTCGCGGAGCGCGGCGAGGGTGGCGGCGGCGTCGCCGGCGCTGCCGAAGGTGTCGTAGAGCGCGACGTCCACGGACTCCCGCAGCGGCTCCCCGACGACGATGCGCTCGCGCACGACCAGGCGGGCATCACGCTCCAGCATCGCAGCGAGCCCCTCGACGACGAGGTCGTAGTCGTTGATGGCTGCGACGCTCACCGGCTCCACGGTCGAGAGATTGTCCGACGCTCGGCGCAGCGAACCACTCGATCCGGCCCCCCGTTCGGGGGGTTGATCGCAGAGATCCCTGTCATCTCGCGGGTCTGGCGACATGTCGTCCACGTCCAATCACCCCTGGGGGTGGGAGCAACGAGCGGGGCGCGACGCCGCGCGGTCACGCCACGGCGGCCTGGGCCACCTCTGCGTGTGCAGCCACCCAGCGATCGGGACCGAGCGCCCGGAGGCCGTGGTGGTCGGCGAGGCACCGCGCCGCATGGCCGATCGTCTCGTGTCGACTCCGCAGTCGCCGGACCGTTCGTCGCGATCCGTCGTCGGTGACCAGGCACAGCTCGGAGTCGAGCTGGTCCACCCGTCGGACGTGGATCTCGATGATGGTTCGCGTGCGCACTGCCGCCTCCCTGCTCGGTGTCGCCCCCAACTACCCCGAGCGGCATCCGGACAAACGGTCGACGGCCGCGCACGCTGCACCTCAGGGCTGGAACAGCACCTTGATGGTGCCGTCCGTCTTGTCCTGGAAGTTCGCGTACGCATGCGCTGCGTCCTCCAGGGGCACGCGGTGCGTCGCGAAGCTCTCGGTACCCAGCGGATCGTCGTCGCCCGCGACCAGCGGGAGCAGGTCGTCGATCCACCGCTTCACGTTCGCCTGCCCCATGCGGAGCTGGATCTGCTTGTCGAACATCGTGAGCATCGGCATGGGGTCCGCGACGCCGCCGTACACGCCGACGACCGACACGGTCCCGCCGCGGCGCACGACGTCGATCGCCGCGTGCAACGCCGCCAGGCGGTCGACGCCCGCAGTCTCCATCAGCTTCTGCTGGAGCGTGTCCGGCAGCAGCCCGGCCACCTGCTGGATCGCACGGCCGACCGGCGAGCCGTGGGCCTCCATGCCGACCGCATCGATCACGGCGTCGGTGCCGCGACCCCCGGTGAGCTCGCGCACGTGGTCGCCCAGGTCGCCCTCCAGCTGGGAGAGGTCGACCGTCGTGAACCCGTTGTTGCGTGCACGGGCCAGGCGGTCGGGCACCAGGTCGACGACGATGACCTGCTCGGCACCGCGGAAGCGGGCGATGCGAGCGCACATGTCGCCGATCGGTCCGAGACCCAGCACCGCGACGCTGCCGCCCCGGGGCACCGCTGCGTACTCGACGGCCTGCCACGCGGTCGGCAGCACGTCCGAGAGGTAGACGAAGCGGTCGTCGGGCGGGCCGTCGGGCACCACGATGGGACCGAACTGGGCCTGCGGCACCCGGAGGTACTCGGCCTGCCCGCCGGCGACCTGGCCGTACATCTTCGAGTAGCCGAACAGCGCCGCACCGGTGCCGTACTCACGCACCTGCGTCGTCTCGCACTGCGAGAACAGCCCGTCGTCGCACATGAAGCAGTGGCCGCACGAGATGTTGAACGGGATGACGACCCGGTCGCCCGGCGACAGGTTCGTGACCGCGCTGCCCACCGCCTCGACGTAGCCCATGGGCTCGTGGCCGAGCACGTCGCCGGGGGTCATGTACGGCGTCATCACCTCGTAGAGGTGCAGGTCCGAACCGCACAGCCCGCTGCTCGTGATGCGCACGATGGCGTCGGTCGGCTCCTTGATGGACGGGTCGGGCACGTCCTCGACCCGCACGTCCCGCTTGCCCTGCCACGTCACTGCTCGCATCGCTGCCTCCGTCCGTTCGGCGACCTCGTCGTCGCGCTGTCCCAGCGCGGTACCCGTGCGACGGACAGGGCAACCGAGAGATGCGGGGGATCCGGAGAGCGATGGTCGACGGGATCGGCCCAGGGCCGTCCGGGCTCAGTCCTCGAGCGACGGGTACCGGCCCTCGCCGGCCAGGCGACGCACCAGGTGGAGCGCGTTGGTGACCATCGTCGAGCTGCTGGTGGCGGTCGACTCGGGGATCTCGTCCAGGTCCTTCAGGTCGGTCGATCCCATCGCCTCGCCGACCCAGTAGGTCATGCCGCCGGCGGGGATGGTGAAGCCGATGTCGCTCAGGGCCTGGAACGCTTCGGCCCCGACGTGGTGGGCGCCGTCCTCGTTCCCGACGACGGCCACGATGCCGACCTTGTCGACGAAGACCTGCTGGCCCCGATCGTCGGTCTCGGAGATCTTGGCGTCGAGCCGCTCCATCACGACCTGGGCGACGCTGGCCGGGTGGCCCAACCAGATCGGCGTGCCCAGCAGGAGGATGTCGGCGTCCTGCACCTTCTGCAGGATCGCCGGCCATCCGTCACCGCCGCCCTCGTCGTCGGTCACGCCGAAGGCGACGTCGTGGTCGACGATGCGGATCGTCTCACCGACGGCCCCGCCCCGCTCCAGCCCGGCCGTCGCATGGGCGAGCAGACGATCGGTGCTGGACTCGGCAGGGCTCGGCTTGAGCGTGCAGTTGAGCGCCAGGTAGCGCGCCGTCGGCTCGGTCATGGTTCCTCCAGTCGTCGAGCGCGGCGATGGTGGTGGGACGGTGTCAGCCGACCTCGAAGCGGGCCCACACGGTCTTGCCCGCGTCGCGCTGCTCCACGCCCCAGCCGTCGCTCACCGCGGCGACCACGCGCAGACCCATGCCGGCGGGCCGGCCCTGGACGACGCCTTCGAGCAGGCGCGGCGGTGCGGGGTCGCAGTCGGTGACCTCGAGGACGGTGGGGCCGTCGCCGACGATCACGCTGACCGTCACCTCGGGGCAGGCCGTGTGCACCACCACGTTGGTGACGAGCTCCGACACGACCAGGCCGAGGTGCTGGTGCCGGGTGCGTGCGTCGTCGAGGTGGGCGACCCAGTGGCGCGCCTTGCCCGGGGCGCTGGGGTCCGCGGTCAGACGGCACGGTCCGTAGGTGCGGTCCGTTCGGGTCGGATAGGTCGTGGAGTTGGTCACCATCCCTCCTCGGGTCGGTGTCTCGGGAGGCGACGTCGGCTCGGGATCGGGGTCGGGGGAACCCTCGGGATCTCCGGGCGCGGGCGGCTCGGAAGTCCCGCCCGACGTCGTCATGCAGGAGCACTACCCGGGGGAGGCCCGGCCCACACACCTCGATGCGAACCGTTCGACGGGGTTCCGCTCAGCCGCCGAGCAGGCGCACCGCCTCGAGATCGGCCCGTCGGAACGTGGGCGGGTTCGCCTCGACCAGCTCCACCAGACCCTCGTCCACCATGGTGCGGAGGTTCTCGGGCGTGACCTGCACGATGCCGGCGGCCTCGTCCCACCCCACGATCGCGTCGTCCCACGTCGCGGCGGCGCCCCGGTCGGTGTCACCCCGCTCGGTGTCGCTCTGCTCGGTGTCGCCCTGGCCCG
>JAFAFZ010000381.1 GCA_023423215.1 Actinomycetes bacterium | reverse complement strand
CCGGCGCGGGGGGCTGACGCCGGGTCTCGGCGGAGCGGGCAGCCCGCCCTGGTCAGGCGGGCTGGTCCTGCTTCGACTTCTTCTGGGCCTTCATCATCTGCTTCCAGGCCCGGACCTGCGACAGGGTCTCGGCATCTGCGACGTCCGCGACCGAGCGTGGCTGCTCGTCCGAGAACGGCGCTGCGACCTCTTCCCAGCCTGAGGGACGTCGACCGAGCCGCTTGGCCAGGATGGCCATGAAGATCTTCGTCTTCTCCTCGCCATAGCCGGGGAGCTCGCGCAGGCGGTCGTGCAGCACCTGGGCCGAGCGCACCCGGGACCAGACCTTGCCGGCGTCGCCGTCGTAGTTCTCGGTGAGCACCACGCAGAGCTCGTGGATGCGCTTGCCCATCGCGGCGGGGAACCGGTGGATCGCGGGCTTCTCGCAGCAGAGGGCGACGAAGTCGTCGCGGTCCATCGCGGCGATGGAACGAGCGTCGAGCTCGCCCCCGAGGCGCTGCTTCAGCGTGTACGGACCCTTGAAGGCCCACTCCATCGGGACCTGCTGGTCCAGCAGCATGCCGATCAGCAGGGCGAGCGGTTCACGCTCGAGCAGCAGATCGGCGTCGGTGTCGCCGGTGATCGGGATCGCGGGAGCGGCCATGGACGCTCACGCTACCCATCGCCCGCGAGCGTCGCGACATGGGTCGTTCGGGCCATCCGCCCCGTCCGTCGGGACCATCAATCTCAAGCGCACTTCCGGGGGGACCGATCCTGTCCACGTGAAGTCCTGCCCGCGCTGCTCCTTCCTGATGGACGACGACCAGACCTGCTGCGCCCAGTGCGCCGAGGACTCGCGCCGTGAGCCCCGCATGGGCGGCTACGCATCGGAGGACGCCGGCATCCACCTGCCCGCGGCAGCGGCCGCTGCCGGCCCGACGAGCTCCGGCGGCACCGCCTTGCTCGCCCCTCCGGCTCCACCGCCGCTGCCCGAGACGGTCACCTTCCGCTCGTCCGGACCGGCGATCCGCCCCGCGGCGCTGCTCGTGCTCGTCCCGCTGGCGGCGATCGTCGTCGCGGCGGCCGGCTACCTCGGCCACGGTCCGCTCGCCGACCAGTTCGTGCGTTGGGGCCTGACCTCCGAGCGCGCCGAGCTGCTGCCCGCGACGTGGACGCCGGTCATCGATCCGTCGGGGTCGTTCCGTGCCGACCTCCCCGCCGGCAGCACCGACGTGTTCACCGAGTTCGACCCCGCCGACCTGGCCGCCGGTTGGGTCGTGGGCGAGCACGTCGAGGGCGTGTCGGGCACCTCGATGGAAGCGGCGTGGACGACCTTCGGGTACGACCCCGAGGCGATCTCGGCGTTCGAGGATCCGGGCGGCCTGCGGGCACTCGCCCAGCGCTACGTCGACACGCGCTTCGACGGCGCGCCGATGACCGTCGCTCGCGACGCGCAGGTCCCCGAGGGCCACGCGGTCGACGTCGTGCTGGCCGACAGCTCCGACGTCACCACCCGGGTGCGCTTCGTCCTGGCCGACGGGCGGTTCTACGCGCTGTCGACCACGGGGCCCGAGTCCGGCTCCCGCGAGCTCGACGCGGCGCACCAGCGCCTGCTGCGCAGCTTCGACCCCGAGACCTGAGCGGCCCTCCGCCCGGTCGCCGCGTCAGCGAGGCAGCTCGCAGCGCTGCAGCTCGCGACGGCGCGTCAGCTCACACCGGCGGTCAGCGCTCGGACACGAGGACCTGTGACATCACGCGTCCGGCGCGTTCGATGGCCGGGGGCGGGAGGTGGGCGAAGCCGAGCACGATGCCGGGCGCACCGGGCCGGTGGCGGTAGCGGCTCATGGGCTGCGCGACGAACCCCGCGGTCCGAGCCGCCTCGACCGTGGGCCGCTCGGTGAGGCGCGGTGGGAGATCGACCGCCACGTGGAGGCCGGCCGGGACACCGGGGACGTGCGCGTCCGGGAACGTGCGCGCCAACTCGCCGAGGAGGGTGCTCGACCGGCGCCGGTACTCGGCGCGGGTGCGCCGGATGTGACGGTCCAGGGCTCCAGCGTCGATCAGCTCGGACAGGACCGCCTGGGTGATCACGGGCGCACACAGATCGATGTTGGAGCGGATGTCGGCGAAGTCGGCGACGAGCCGCCGCGGTGCCACCATCCAACCGAGGCGGACCCCGGGGCCCATCGACTTCGACACGCTGCCCACGGCGATCACGTGGTCGGGGGCCAGGTCCCGGATGGAGCTGATCGGTCGGCGGTCGTAGCGGTAGTCGGCGTCGTAGTCGTCCTCGATCACGAGCGCATCGTGGTGGGCGGCGAAGGCGGCGAGCTCCGAGCGGCGGTCGGCGGCGAGCACCACGCCGGTCGGGTACTGGTGCGCTGGTGTCACTGCGACGGCGTCCACGGCGCGACGAGCGTGCGCCCGACGGAGTGCGTCGACGTCGAGCCCGGCGTCGTCGACGGGAACGGGCGCGAGCCGTGCTCCCCACCACCGGAGCTGTGCGCACGTGCCCGCCGAGCCGGGGTCCTCGACCGCGATCGTCGGGTGGCGCCCGGTGCGGCTGAGCAGGAGCGAGATCATGGCGAGCGCCTGGGCGACGCCGTTGACCACGACGATGCACTCGGGGTCGGCGCTGATGCCGCGGGTCCGTCGCAGGTAGTCCGCCAGCGACGTCCGGAGCGCGTCCAGGCCGCGCGGGTCGCCGTAGAGCAGATCGGAGTTGCCGAGACGAGCGACGACTCGCTGGTGCGCGGCGCTCCAGTCGTGGCGTGGGAAGAGCTCGGGGTCCGGCAGCCCCGGGTTGTCCCCGGCGACGCGAGCCACGTCCAGCGCCGACGCAGGCCGCTCCGTCCCGGCGGACGTCGCGGCGACCCGTGTGCCGCTGCCGGGTCGTGACTCGAGGAACCCCTCGGCGGACAGCTGCTCGAAGGCCCGCACGACGACCCCACGCGAGACCGCCAGCTCGGCGGCCACGACCCGGGAGGCAGCGAGCGGTGTCCCGGCGGGCAGCGCTCCGCTGGTGATGGCCGTCCGGACCTGCTCGGTCAGGACCAGCCCCTTGCGGGCCCTCGGGACCTCGTCCAGCTGCACCTCGGGCACCACGCCACCCGCCGTCCTCATAGTGGTCCCTCCTAGCCGGCATGTTCTGGACGCTTCGAGAGGTCCACTCGGATCGTACCGTGCTCGGGTGACCACGAGACGAGGCCTGACGCAGGCGATCGCAGCGATGTCGACCGTGGGCGGCGCCGTCACGGCCTCGTCGTTCCTGATCGACAGCCCGCGGTTCGAGGTGCAGGCGTTGCGCTACGCAGCCACCACCGCCGTGCTGGTGGCGATCTCCGCGGTGGCCCGACGGCCGAACCTGCGCGCGCGTCGGGCGCGTGCAGGTGAGTGGATCTGGCTGTTCCTCGCCGCGACGTCGGGCCAGACGATCTACAACCTCGCGCTGGTCGGCGCCGTGCAGCATGCCGATCCGGCGTTCGTCGCGTCGGTCGTCTCGTGCGTGCCGCTGGTCCTGGTGCTGGGAGCGCCGCTGTTCGGCCGACGGCGCTTCCGGCCGGACATCGCCGCCGCGGCCGTCGTGGTGGTCGCGGGCGCCGCGATCGTCTACGGAGGCGGCGAGACCTCACCCCTCGGGCTCTGCCTGTCGCTCGTGGCGCTCGCAGGAGAAGCGGCCTTCACGCTCTTCTCGTTGCGCGTGCTCGACCGGCTCGGGCCGTTCTCCGTCGCGGTGCACACCTGCTGGATCGCGTGCCTGCAGCTGGTGGTGATCGGCTGGGTCCTCGGCGAGCTCCGGGCGAGCGTCCCGTGGCCCTCGAGCAGCGCGCTGGCCGTCGCCTACCTCGTGGCGGCGAGCGCGTTCGCCTTCGTCGCATGGTTCAGGGCGGTCGAGTCGGTCGGTGCCGAGGTGGCGGGTCTCGCCACCGGCATCATCCCCGTCGCCGCCGCGGTCTCCGGCGCAGCGCTCGGCATCGTCCCGCTCCGGGCGCAGACGTTGGTGGGAGCCGCTGTCGTCGGCGTCGGTGTCACGGGCGGCGCCGTGCTCGCTCGGCGATCGCCGAGCCAGCCAGGGCTCGTCGGCAGCTCCTGAGCCCGGGCGCCTCGGAAGGGGCGCGGACGCGCTGGCTCAGCCGGGGCGCGTCTCGGTGTCGCAGCTGCGACAGCGCGCCACCCAACCGCCCGTGCTGACGCGCACCGCCAGCCACGTGCCGCACGTCGAGCAGTAGCGCGGCGGGTCGAGCGCGGGCAGGCAGCCGTCGCACTCGGCGCCGGCGCGCCCGCAGCCCGGGCAGAACGGGTCGCTCACAGCACCCCGGTGAGGGCGCCGATGGGCATCTGCAGGTCCTCGAGCATCTGCAGGTCCTCTTCCGGCGAGCGACCGAGCGTCGTCAGGTAGTTGCCGACGATGAGGGCGTTGATGCCCGAGGTCATGCCCATGACCTGGAGCTCCTTCAACGTGATCTCGCGGCCACCGGCGTAGCGCAGGATGACCGGCGGGAGCGCGATCCGGAACAGGGCGATCCAGCGCAGCGCCTCCATGGCGGTGACGGGCTTGCGGATCTGCAGCGGCGTGCCGGGCCGGGGGTTGAGGAAGTTCAGCGGGACCTCGGTCGGCTCGAGCTCGGCGAGCTGGCCGAGCAGCTCCAGGCGCTGCGCCTGGGACTCGCCCATGCCGAGCAGCGCGCCGCAGCACAGCTCCATGCCGTGCTCCTTGACGAGCTGGCAGGTGTCCCAGCGCTCCTCCCACGTGTGGGTCGTCGCCACCTGCGGGAAGAACGAGCGTGCCGTCTCGAGGTTGTGGTTGTAGCGGTGCACCCCACGATCGGCCAGCAGCCGGGCCTGCTCGCGGGTCAGGATGCCGGCCGAGATGGCGACGTTCAGCCCGGTCTCCTCCTGCACGATCGGCACGAGCTCGAGGATGCGGGCGAGGGTGCGCTCGTCGGGGCCCTTGATCGCGAGCACGATGCAGAACTCGGAGGCGCCCAGCTCGGCCGTCTCCTTCGCCGCGGCGATGACCTCGTCGGTGTCCAGGAACGGCGTCGCCTTCACCGGTGTGTCGAAGGCGGAGGACTGCGAGCAGAAGTGGCAGTCCTCGGGGCAGCCGCCGGTCTTGGCGCTCAGGATGCCCTCGACCTCGACCTCGGGACCGCACCACGCCAGGCGCACCTCGTGGGCCAGCGCGGCCAGCGCCGGGGTGTGCTCGGGGTCCAGCGCCGCCAGCGCGGCGAGCTCCTCGGCGGTCAGCCGACGGCGCTCGTCGAGCAGTGCGTCCTCGGCCTGGCGGATCAACGTGCGTGCCATGGGCGACGAAGGTACCCGCCCGTCGGCGGGCGACTCCATCCCGGCGTTGCGGGTCGCGAGGTCACCCGACACACCGGCGGGGCAGGGGGATCGACATTACCGACTATTTCAGTAGGTATTAGAGGTAATAGGGTGGGTCCATGTCCCGACCGTGGTGCCGACCGAGCTGATGTTCCGCGTCACCGCCCGGACCGACTATGCCGTGCGCGCCCTGCTCGAGGTCGCTCGTCGGCACCCGCGCGCGGTGAAGGGTCGGGAGATCGCCGAGGCGCAGGTCCTGCCGTACCGCTTCCTGGCGTCGACGATGACCCAGCTGCGGCGGGGTGGTCTGCTGGACAGCCGTCGCGGTGGCGGCGTGGACGGCGGGTACCGGCTGGCCCGCTCGCCGGAGCGCATCACCCTAGTCGACGTCGTGCGGGTGATCGAGGGCCAGGTCGTCGACGTGCGCAACCCGCGCGGGTCCGGGCCGTCGGACGCGTCGGCCATCTGGGCGGCGGTGGGCGACGGGGTCGAGCAGGCGCTCGTCTCGATCACCGTCGCGGACCTGCTGCTGCTCACGCCGGTCGACGACGTCGCCGGCTGACCCACGCAGCGGCTCTCGGTCCGCCTCGTCGCGCCGACCTCGACGTGTCGTCCAGGCCCGGATGCGGACCTGGACGACCGCTGGGTCCGCTGTGCGGCCCGGGTCGGCCGCGGCGCGGAGCTCGACGTGTCGCCGAGGCCCCGGTGTGGGCC
>JAFAFZ010000379.1 GCA_023423215.1 Actinomycetes bacterium | reverse complement strand
CGGTTCCACCAGTGGCCGTGCCGGTCACCGCTGGCGCTGCCGGCGGCGCCAGCGCCGCCGTCGTCGGACGAGGGCGGCCGCTCGGCGTCGCGGGGATCGGCGCCCTCGGCGGTCGCGTCGTCGACCGCGTCGACCAGCTCGTAGCTGCGCGTGTACGCCGAGAGGAACGCCGTGACCATGCCGGCGACGGGCAGCGCGACGAACGCGCCCATCGGACCGAACAGCGCGCCGCCCGCGAGTGCCGAGCCGAAGGCGACGCCCGCGTTCAGCGACATCGTCCGCGCGCTCAGCTTGGGACTGAGCACGGCGTTCTCGGCCTGCTGGTAGAGGATCGTCCAGACGAGCACGATCACCGCCTGGGTGACGCCGAGCTCGAAGAGCACGAACACCAGCGGGATCGCCGCGCCGATGTAGGTGCCGACCGCCGGGATGAACTCCGCGACGAAGCCCTCGAAGATCGACAGCGGCAGCGCGTACTTCACGGGCGTGCCGACGAGGACCATCGCGAAGAAGAACAGCCCGCCGTTGATGACCATCAGCAGGAGGCGTGAGTAGAAGTAGCCGCCGGTCTGGCGCACGGCCGTCTCCCACGCCCAGTTGAAGCGCTCCTGGGCGGGTCCGGGCAGGCGGGAGCTGAGCACCCGGCGGATCCGCGGCGCGTTGGCGGTCAGGTAGAAGGTGAACAGGCCCATCGTCAGCACGTTGAACACCAGCGAGAGGCCGGTCGTCGCGATGCCGAGCGCGGTGCCGCCGAAGTTCGAGAACCAGTCCTTGATGGCGGTGTTGACCTGGTTGCTGGCGTCCTCGGCCTGGCTCGGGGAGATGAGCTCGTTGCGCGACAGGCGGTCGGTCAGGTCGTTGAGCTTGTCCGACCAGGTCGGGATCGAGTCGCCGAGCTTGCCCGCCAGGTCGACGGTGAGGGGGATGAGCAGGAGCACCAGGACCGCCAGGAACGCGACGACGCCGACGTAGAGCAGCCCCGTCGCGAGCCCGCGACGCAGGTGGTAGCGCTCGTGCAGCCAGCCGACGCCCGGGTCGAGCGCGAGCGAGAAGAAGAACGACAGCAGGATCAGCCCCACCAGCCCGCTGGTCCGGTTCAGGACCCAGAAGCCGCACCACAGGACGACGACCGCGATGGCCACACGACGGGTGATCGCCGTGGCGAGCGGCAGCGCCCACGGCGGTGCGCCGGCCATCTTCTGGGCGATCGTCGGCTGGGGCGTCGGCGCGGCGGGCGCGTCACCGATGGTCGGACCCTCGGTCCCGCGCCCGGACGGTGCTCCGTCGGTCCGATCACCGGGTTCGTCGTCGCTCACGTCGCTCCGTCCCGCTGCCATGCGTGGTCACCATGCTGGTCGCCGGTGCGGAGGGGCACGTGGATGCGCCCCCTCCGTCCGTCCCTCCGCCGGCTCGTCGGCGCGCCGCGTCCATGCGCGCGACCGTCCCACCCACCGGGCGGCACACGTTCATCGGACGGCCAGGTTCGTTCACCCAAGGTTCGCCCCGCACGCAAGGATCCCGACACCTTGGTGCTCCAGCATCTCTGCCCGTGGCCGTCGTGACCCCCGAGATGACCCCGCGTCCGGCGGCCGAGGACCAGCGTCCGCGTGCCATCGCACGCACCCTGACCGCGGGGGACAAGGTCTTCCGCACGATGTGCGCAGCGGCCGCGGCGGTGAGCCTCTTCATCATCGGCGGCACGGCGATCTTCCTGGCCGCACGCTCGGTGCCGGCGCTGCAGGAGACCGGCGTCGTCGACTTCTTCACCGAGAGCGTCTGGAACCCCTCGGTCGGGAAGTTCGGGGTGTTCGGCCTGCTGATCGGCACGATCATCATCGCGACGGTCGCGCTGGCGGTCGCCGTGCCGCTCGCACTGGGCCTGGCGCTGTTCATCAACGAGTACGCCCCGAACCGCGTGAGGCGGCTGCTGACCTCGTCGGTGGACCTGCTGGCCGCGCTGCCCAGCCTGATCTTCGGCATGTGGGGCCTGTTCGCCCTGCAGGACACGCTGGTCGGCATCGCGACGTGGCTGAACGACCACCTCGACGCCCTGCCGTTCTTCCGGCTGTCGGAGCCGAACGCGTCGCTCATGCAGTCGAGCTTCATCACCGGTTGCGTGGTCGCCCTGATGATCGTGCCGATCATCACCTCGGTGTCGCGCGACGTGATGGCGCAGTGCCCCCGCGTGCAGTGCGAGGCGGCCCTGGCGCTCGGCGGCTCGCGGTGGGGGATGATCCGCGACGTCCTGCTGCCCTTCGGCAAGGCGGGCATCACCGGCGCGGTGCTGCTCGGCTTCGGCCGGGCGCTCGGCGAGACGATCGCCGTCGCGATCCTCATCTCGTTCGTCGTCGAGGCGAACCCGTACGTGCTGGAGCAGGGCGGCGGTTCGATCGCCTCGCTCATCGCGATCAAGTTCCCCGAGGCGCAGGACCTGGAGATCTCGGCGCTGATCGCGGCCGGCCTGGCCCTGTTCGCGCTGACCCTCGCCGTCAACCTCGCCGCCCGGGCCATCGTGCGCCGCACCCAGATCGCCGCGTGAGGAGCGGATCGTGACCCTCCTCGAGGACCGACCCGGCACCACGCCCCCGGCCGCCCCCGGTGCTCCTCCGCCCGAGGTCGGCGGAGCGGACGAGCAGACGCCGATGCGCCCCCGGCTGCTCGGTCGCACCGACCGCATCGAGATGGCGCTCGCCGTCGCGGCCGGGCTCTCGGGCGCGGGGACGATGTGCCTGGTCTTCGACTGGTCGCACCCGCTGACCTACTCGATCTGGGCGCTGCTCATCTTCCTGGCGGCGACGTACCTGCTGGCCTGCGACTCCCAGAGCGCGGTGGTGGCGACCGACCGGCTGGTCACGACGCTGGTGTGGACGGCGGGCGCGATCGCCGTGGCCGTCCTGACGTGGATGATCGTGTACGTCGTCGCGAAGGGCCTGCCCGGCCTGAGCATCGAGTACCTCACCACCGACCTGTCCGCGGTCGGTCCGCTCGACGAGGGCGGCGGCGTGCTGCACGCGCTGGTCGGCACGCTCGAGCAGATGCTCATCGCCTCGGCGCTCAGCATCCCGATCGCCATCCTCACCGCGGTCTACCTGCACGAGATCCGCGGCCGCCTGGCCGGCACGGTGCGCTTCGTCGTCGACGCGATGAGCGGCCTGCCGTCGATCGTCGCCGGCCTGTTCGTCTACACGATCTGGGTGCTGCGGGGGAACGGACCCTCGGGCCTGGCGGCCGCGTTCGCGCTGGCGATCCTGATGATCCCCACGGTGACCCGCACCGCCGAGGAGATGCTGAAGACGATCGACGACGGCCTGCGCGAGTCGGCGCTGGCACTCGGCGCGCCGCAGTGGCGCAGCGTCATGCGCGTCGTGCTCCCGACGGCGCGCTCCGGCCTGATCACCGCGTCGATCCTGGGCGTCGCCCGCGCCGTCGGCGAGACGGCGCCGGTGCTGCTCACCGCGTTCGGCAGCTCGACCACCAACTGGAGCCCCGTCAACGGACCGCAGTCCGACCTGCCGCTCTACGTGTACCAGCTGCTCAAGCAGCCCAACGAGGTGCAGATCGCCCGTGCGTGGTCGGGTGCGCTCGTCCTGGTGCTGCTCGTCCTGATCCTCTTCGTGCTCGCCCGAGTCATCGGCGAGCGCGGCGCACGAGCCCGCGGAGGCAAGTGATGACCACGTTCGAGCCGGAGCCCTTCTTCCCGGTCCCGCCGCCGTTCACCGGCCAGGTTCCGGTCGTGCCGACGGCGGTGGTCGCCGCCGAGGTGTCGAACGGCGCCGTGGCACCGCCGCCCTACGGCGGCCCGCAGCCCGCTGCGCCGCTCTACTCGAACGGTCCGTCGTCGGCGCCCGCGCACGGCGGGTCCCACGGCCACGTGCCCGGCTCGGCGGTGGCGGGCACGGCGCTGCTCGAGGCCGAGACCGCTGCGTCGCGGCTGGACGCGACCGACGTCACCTGCTGGTTCGGCAAGCGCAAGGTGCTCGAGCGCTGCACGCTCGCGATGGAGCCGGGCAAGGTCACGGCCCTCATCGGTCCGTCGGGCTGTGGCAAGTCGACGTTCCTGCGTGCGCTGAACCGCATGCACGAGCTCGTGCCGTCCGCGTCCATCGCGGGGGAGATCGCGCTCGACGGCGTCGACATCTACTCCGAGGCGATGAGCCCGACTGAGGTGCGCTCGCGCATCGGCATGGTTTTCCAGAAGCCCAACCCCTTCCCGGCGATGTCGATCGCCGACAACGTCCTGTCCGGCCTGAAGCTCTCCGGCATGTCCCACGAGGACCCCGACGCGCTCGTCGAGCAGTGCCTGCGCCGCGCCGGGCTCTGGGACGAGGTCGCGGACCGCCTGCACGAGGGCGGCATGTCGCTCTCGGGCGGCCAGCAGCAGCGCCTGTGCATCGCCCGCTCGCTGGCGGTGCACCCCGACGTGCTGCTCATGGACGAGCCGTGCTCGGCGCTCGACCCGATCTCGACCCGCGTGATCGAGCAGACCATCCGCGAGCTCTGCCACGACATCACCATCGTGATCGTCACCCACAACATGCAGCAGGCCCAGCGGGTGAGCGACGACTGCGCGTTCTTCCTGGTCGAGTCGCTGCGTGAGCCGGGCCGCATCGTCGAGCAGGGCCCGACCGATCGCATGTTCACGAACCCCTCGGACCCGCGCACCTACGACTACGTGACCGGGCAGTTCGGATGAGCTCGCGTCGTCGCGGCGTGCCCGTCGCGCTGAAGGGGCTGTGGGCGCTCGTCGCCTCGATGCTCGCGGTGTCGGTGCTCGGGACCGGCCTGGCCGGCGCCGCGGGCCCGACCGTCACCGGTACCGGGTCGTCGTTCGCGGCGCTCGAGATCGACCAGTGGCGCAGCGACGTCAAGAACCAGTACGACATCTCGATCAACTACCAGGG
>JAFAFZ010000350.1 GCA_023423215.1 Actinomycetes bacterium | reverse complement strand
GGAACCCGAAAGGCCCAGCGCGACCGCCTCCTGCCGCGCTTCGTGCCGGCGCCGACTTGAGCACCGACGGCGAGGCGCAGGTCGACCGCACGCCGGCGCTGTTCGTGCCGCACGGCGAGGCCTGGCTGCCGACGGCCTACTCGCGTGGGCCGTGGTCGCCGCTCGCGCTGCACGGCGGGCCGGTCGCCGCCCTCGTCACCCGGGCCTTCGAGCAGGTCGAGGCGCCCGTCCCCGCACGGCTGGCCCGGGTCACGCTCGAGCTGCTCCGGCCCGTGCCGCTCGTCCCGCTCGAGGTGCGCACCGAGGTCGTGCGTCCGGGTGCCAAGGTCGCCACGCTCGACGCGTCGGTCGTGCGCACCGACGACGGCACGACGGTGGCGATCGCCCGCGCGCAGCGCATCCGCACCACGCCGGTCGAGCTGCCCGATGGCGTCGACGAGCACGTGCCCGAGCTGCCTGCGCAGCGCACCGAGCTGGCCGACTGGCCCGGCGCCGCGGACGTCACGTTCCACGGCCACGCCGTCGAGCACCGCTTCCTGAGCGGCGAGTTCGGTCGACCGGGTCCCGCGTTCGACTGGATGCGCCTGCTCGTCCCCGTCGTGCCCGGCGAGGTGCCCACCGGGTGGCAGCGCGCCGCGGCGACCGCCGACTTCACCAACGGCATCAGCTCCGTGGTCGCGTTCGACGGCAGCGCCGTGTTCATCAACCCGGACCTGACCGTCCACCTGTGGCGCGAGCCGAAGGGGGAGTGGATCGGCAACGACGCCGTCACCCGCACCTCGGACGAGGGCATCGGCCAGTCCGACGCGACCCTCTGGGACGGCCACGGCCGCATCGGGCGTGGCATGCAGTCGCTGCTGCTCGATCGCTGAACCGGCCAGCTCAGACGGCCGACCGGCAGCAGGCGCGGTGGGTCAGCCCCCGGCGTTCGCCGAGACGTCGTCGTCGGGTCGCAGGTCGATGACCAGCACGCCCTCGTCGTCGACCTTCCACGGGTACTGCGTCAGGCCCTCGCCGTTCGCCGGGTAGGTGACGTCGCGGCAGAGCTCGCCCTGCTCGCGGCCGCCGCCCTCGACCGCGGAGCGCTCCTCGAAGAGCTCGCGCTCGGCCGACCACGACAGGTAGCAGTTCTCGGGTGCGCCCGGCGCCGCGGCGTCGAAGGCGACCCAGCGGATCTCGGCGTCGTCGCCGAAGTGGTTGACCGCGATCGGTCGGCGCTGGCCGCGCCCCGACACGTCGCTGAACAGCAGCGGCCCGTCCTCGCGGATCTGGGTGCTCAGGCGCTCGGCGTTGCCGGCGTCGAACACGTCGTCGCCCAGGCGGAGCTGGTTCGACGTGTCGCCACCGCTCGCCACGGCCAGCAGGCCCCACGCCAGGGCGACCGCCAGCACGACCGCCACGATGCCGATCGCCACGGCCGTCACCTGCTTCGTCCCCGACCGGCGTTCGACCGGCATCAGCGTGTCCGAGGGACCGTCACGGCGGCGGAGGTCCGAAATGGGAAGCGGGGTGTCACCCGTTTAGTATCCCCCGCCGGGTGCGGGACCACAGATCCGCTCCCCGGGAGGCGCACCGGCGTCCTCCGACGGGCCCGACGGCCGAGCAGGAAGGCACACGAGGGTGGACCTCTTCGAATACCAGGGAAAGCAGTTCTTCGCTTCCTTCGACATTCCGGTGTCGAAGGGCGAGGCCGTCACGACGGTCGACGACGCGCTGGCCGCGGCGGAGCGCATCGGGCAGTTCCCGGTCGTGATCAAGGCGCAGGTCCACACCGGTGGGCGTGGCAAGGCCGGCGGCGTGAAGCTGGCGAACGACCTCGACGAGGTGCGTGAGCACGCCACCAACATCCTCGGCCTGGACATCAAGGGCCACATCGTCAAGGTCATCTGGATCGAGGTCGCCTCGGACATCGCCGAGGAGTACTACGCGTCGTTCACCCTGGACCGCTCGGCCAAGAAGCACCTCGGCATGCTCTCCGCCCAGGGCGGCGTCGAGATCGAGGCCGTCGCCGAAGAGGACCCCGACGCCATCGCAAAGATCTGGATCGATCCGGTGGACGGCCTGGACGAGGCCACCGCACGCGAGTGGGTCAAGGCCGCGAAGCTGAACCCCGACGCCGAGGACGGCGCGGTCGACATCCTCGTGAAGCTCTACCGGGCCTACACCGAGGGCGACGCCGACCTGACCGAGATCAACCCGCTGATCCTCAAGCCGACCGGCGAGGTCCACGCGCTGGACGCGAAGGTCACGCTGGACGACAACGCCGGCTACCGCCACGAGTGGGCCGAGTACGAGGCGACCCAGCACCGCGACGAGCGCGAGCAGGCCGCCCACGACAAGGGCCTGCAGTACGTCGGCCTGGAGGGGTCGGTCGGCATCATCGCCAACGGCGCCGGCCTGGCCATGAGCACGCTCGACGTCGTGAACCAGGCGGGCGGCAAGCCCGCGAACTTCCTCGACATCGGCGGCGGCGCCAACGCCGACGTCATGGCCGGTGCGCTCGAGGTCATCAACAACGACCCGTCGGTGAAGTCGATCTTCATCAACATCTTCGGCGGCATCACCCGCGGCGAAGAGGTCGCGAACGGCATCGTCGAGGCCCTCAACCGGGTCACGATCGACTCGCCGATCGTCATCCGCCTGGACGGCACCAACGCCGAGCAGGGTCGAGAGATCCTGGCCCCCCACCTGTCCGACCAGCTGCAGATGCAGCCGACGATGCTCGACGCCGCGCGCACCGCCGTCGACCTGGCCGCCGCCCGCTGAGGCCGGCCTCCCGAGGAGAGAGAGACACCCCATGAGCATCTTCGTCGACGAGAACACCAAGGTCGTCTACCAGGGACTGACCGGCAGCCAGGGCCGCTACTACGGCCTGCTGAACCGTGACTACGGCACCCAGGTCGTGGCCGGCACCAACCCGAAGAAGGCGGGCGAGGACGTCGAGGGCATCCCGATCTTCGCGTCGGTCGCCGACGCGGTCGCGGAGACCGGCGCCAACGCGAGCTGCATCTTCATCCCGGCAGCCGGCGTGCGCGCCGCGGTGATGGAGGCCGCCGAGGGCGGCATCGAGTTCATCGTGTGCATCACCGAGGGTGTGCCCGCGCAGGACGAGGCCTGGTTCTTCAACAAGCTGAAGCGCGACTTCCCGTCCGTGCAGCTGCTCGGCCCGAACTGCCCCGGCATCATCAGCCCCGGCAAGTGCAACATCGGCATCACCGCCGGCCACATCGCCAAGGAGCCCGAGCCCGGCGCGAACAACGTCGGCATCGTCAGCCGCTCCGGCACGCTGACCTACCAGGCGCTCTACGAGCTGCAGACGCAGGGCATCGGCGTGACCACCTGCGTCGGCATCGGTGGCGATCCCGTGCCCGGCACCAGCTTCATCGACTGCCTCGAGCGCTTCCAGGCCGACGACGAGACCAAGGCCGTCATGATGATCGGCGAGATCGGCGGCTCGGCCGAGGAAGAGGCGGCGGAGTTCATCGCCACCAAGATGACCAAGCCCGTCGTCGGCTACATCGCCGGCCAGACGGCGCCCCCCGGCAAGAAGATGGGCCACGCCGGCGCCATCGTGTCGGGCGGCAAGGGCACCGCGGCCGCCAAGATGGACGCCATGCAGTCCGCCGGCGTGAAGGTCGGTGCGAACCCGACCGAGGCCGGCCTGCTCATGGTCGACGTCGTCAAGGCGCTCTGAGCCACCCTCGCCGCTCCCGCTCGGCGGGGCTGCGGGTCCCCCGCAGTTCCGCCGGACGGGACGCACCTGACGGCACACTGTGCCGATGGCCTGGAGGATCGACGACGAGGCGCGCACCGAACGGTGGCTGCGCCGTCGCGGGCTGCCGCACCTGATCCCGGGCTACTCCACCGCAGAGGACGCGCTGACCAAGGCGACGCCGTTCCTGGCGCTCGTCTTCCTGGCCGAGGTCCTCGGCGCGTTCACCGAACGACGTCGCGGCTGGCGCGAGTTCTGGGTGTTCGTCCTGGCCGCGCTCGTGCTGCTCGGCGCGGCCGTGCTGCTCAACGTCGTGCGTGGCCGTCGCCCGCTGTCCCTGCCGGACCGCGTGCGCGTGCCCGAGCTCGTGCTGTTCCTGCTCGTCCCCGCCAGCCTGCCGCTCCTGTTCGACGACATGAACTGGGGCCGCGCCGGCTGGATGCTGCTGCAGGGCGTCGTCGTCCTGGCGGTCACCGTGGTGGCGGTGGACTACGCGCTGCTGTCGATGGGCGTCTGGGCGGTCGGCGAGTCGGGCAGGACGCTCCGTCTGGTCGCGCAGCTGGCGTCGCGCGCCCTGCCGACGCTGCTGCTGCTCGTCACGTTCATCTTCCTGAACGCCGAGATGTGGCAGGTCGCGTACGACTTCACCGGCTGGCGGTACGCGCTCACGCTGCTGCTGTTCCTGCTCGTCGGCTCGGCGTTCGTGCTGTCGAACACGACCGGTCGGTCCGGCGAGATCTCGGGCTTCGACGACTGGGACGCGGTCGACGCCGCGTGCGCGGCCGCGGGCTGCGAGCTGGACGGCCTGGCGACGCCGGAGGGCCGCCCGGATCCGGAGCTGTCGCCCCGCGCACGGATCAACATCGTGTTGGTGCTGTTCCTGAGCCAGGGGCTCCAGGTGCTGGTCGTGGCGATCGCCGTGTGCGCGTTCTACATCGTCTTCGGCGTGCTCACGGTGCCCGAGTCGACCGTCGTCGCGTGGGTCGGCGAGCCTCCCCACCTGCTCGTCGACCAGCTGCCCGAGTGGATGGCGGACTGGCCGGTGGTGTCGTGGATCGCCGACGAGGTCAGCGTCGAGCTGCTGCGCGTCGCCGGGTTCATCGGGGCCTTCGCCGGGCTGCAGGTGGCCATCTCCTCGACGAACGACGCGGACTACCGCCAGGAGTTCCTCGGACGGATCTCGGCCGAGGTCCGAGAGGCCGTCGCCGTCAGCCTGCGCCTGCGGGCGGCCACCGCTGAGCCGGAGCCCGCGGCGCCGGGCGGCCCGGATCCCGCCTGACGGTCGGCTGATAGGTTCGGGCGCGATGCGCCTCGCCGTGCTCGCTTCCGGAAGCGGGACCCTCCTCGACGCCATGGCCGCCGCCGGACTCCCGATCGCGTCGGTGATGACCGACCGTCGCTGCACGGTCCAGGACGTCGCGGCCCGCCACGGGCTGCCGTGCCAGCTCGTCGAGCGCTCCGACTTCGGCGCCGAGTTCGACCGCGAGCGCTTCACCGATCGTGTGCTGGACGCCCTCTCGATCGACCGCATCGACCTGGTCGCCATGGCCGGCTGGGGGACCATCCTCGCCCCGGCGGCGTTCCGGGCGTACCCCGCCCACATCCTCAACACGCACCCCTCGCTGCTGCCGTCCTTCCCGGGCTGGCACGCCGTGCGGGACGCCCTGGCCTACGGCGTGAAGGTCACCGGGTGCACGGTGCACGTCGCGACCGAGCAGGTCGACGCCGGACCGATCCTCGCCCAGGAGGCCGTCCCGGTCCTCGACGGCGACGACGAGGCCACGCTGCACGAACGGATCAAGGTCGTGGAGCGTCGGCTCTACGTCGACACGATCCGCACGATCATGGAACGAGAGCGAGTGTCATGAGCCAGTCCAGCCCGACCACCTCCGGCCCGCGGCGCGCGCTGCTGTCGGCGTACGACAAGACCGGCATGGTCGAGCTCGGCCGAGCCCTGGTCGACCTCGGGTGGGAGCTGGTCTCCTCGGGCGGCACCGCACGCGTGCTGGCCGACGCGGGCCTGCCCGTCATCCCGACCGAGAAGGTGACGGGCTTCCCCGAGATGCTCGGGCACCGGGTCGTGACGCTGCACCCGGCCATCCACGGCGGCATCCTGGCGGACCGCACGGACCCGTCCCACCTCGAGGACATGGCGACCTACGACGTCACTGCGATCGACCTCGTGGCCGTGAACCTCTACCCGTTCAGCTCCGACCCGTCGATCGAGCTGATCGACGTCGGCGGCCCGGCGATGGTGCGCGGCGCGGCGAAGAACCACTCGCAGGTCACGGTGCTGGTGAACCCGGCGGACTACGAGGTCGTGCTGACCGAGCTGCGCGAGCAGGGCGGCGTCTCGGACGTGACCCGTCGTCGCCTGGCGCGTGACGCGTTCGCGCACACTGCGGCCTACGACGCCGCGATCGTCGACTGGTTCGACCACGGCGGCCCGGGCGAGCTGCCCGACGCCGGGCCGCTGCCGCCCACGCTGCACCTGGCCGCGACCCGCACCCAGGAGCTGCGCTACGGCGAGAACCCGCACCAGGTCGGCGCCCGCTACTCGTTCCCCGGCGGCGGCTGCTGGGACGAGGCGGTGCAGCACGGCGGCAAGGAGATGTCGTACCTCAACGTCTACGACGCGGACGCTGCCTGGCGCCTGGTTCACTCGCTGGGCGAGCTGCCCGCCGCGGTCGTCATCAAGCACGCGAACGCGTGCGGTGCTGCGGTCGGCGCGGACATCACGAGCGCGTACGTGCGGGCCCACGAGGGCGACCCGACCTCGGCGTTCGGCGGCATCGTCGCACTGAACCGCGTGGTGCCCCGCTCGCTCGCCGAGGCGCTGGCCCCGGTCTTCACCGAGGTCGTCATCGCCCCCGGCTACGAGGACGACGCGCTCGAGGTCCTGCTGGCCAAGAAGAACCTGCGGGTCCTCACCGCTCCGGCACCCGTCGTGCCCGAGCTCGACATCCGCTCGATCGCCGGTGGCCTGCTGGTGCAGACGCGCGACACGGTGAGCCTGGACCGCTCGAACTGGACCGTCGTCACCGAGCGCGCGCCGAGCGAGGCCGAGTGGAACGACCTCGAGCTGGCGTGGCGCCTCGTCGCACGGGTCACCTCGAACACGATCGTGCTGGTCAAGGACGGCCAGGCGGTGGGCATCGGCGCCGGACAGCAGAACCGGCGCGACGCCGGGCGCATCGCGGCCGAGAAGGCCGACGGCCGAGCGGTCGGGGGCGCCTGTGCGTCGGACGCCTTCTTCCCGTTCCGCGACGGCCTGGACGCCGCCGCCGAGGCGGGCGCGACCGCCGTCATACAGCCGGGTGGCTCCATCCGCGACGACGAGGTCATCGCCGCCGCCAACGAGCAGGGCCTGGCGATGGTCTTCACCGGCGAGCGCCACTTCAAGCACTGAGCCGACACGGCCGCGCGCCGGCGTCGATCCCGCAACCGCCGCTCCCGTCCCCTGCGCTCTGGCGTGGGTCGTGGTCGTCTCGCGAC
>JAFAFZ010000342.1 GCA_023423215.1 Actinomycetes bacterium | reverse complement strand
GCTATACGCAGGCGCTGAACTGGTTGAAGCCTTACATGAGCGGCGCAGCCAAGTGGAACGTTCAAGTCAACGTGCCGTCGCAGGTGCGGGGCGCGAAGCCGACGCATCTTTCGCTGCAGTCGGATCTGGTGGGGATGCAGTTGCTTTTGCCGGAACCGATGGCGAAGGTCGCATCGCAGCCGTTGCCCACCACGCTCAACATCCCGTTGCCGCTCGACAACCGTGAGATGTCCATCAAGTTTGGCAACCGCGCCGCAATGAAAGTCATCACCCGCGGCGATGAACCGTGGATCCGCGTTGCGCTCGGAGCCCGCCAGCGGAGCGCCGGCGACGTGCACGCCGTGCCAGCGGGTGTCGTCGGGGTCCTGGCCCTTGGCGATCAGGCGCTCCCGGATCTCCTTGTAGCGGGGCTCCCGCTCCTTGAGGACCGCGGTGAGCGGAGCGGCGACGCAGAGCGAGGAGTACGCACCCGAGGCCAGGCCGATGAGCAGCGCCAGCGAGAAGTCGCCCAGGGTCTGCTCGCCGAACACGAACTGCCCCACCACCAGCATCGAGAGCACCGGGATGAGGGTGACGACGGTCGTGTTGACCGAGCGCATCATCACCTGGTTGAGCGACCGGCGGGTGATGGCCGTGTAGGTGTACTGGCCGGTGCGCGTCAGGCGCGCGGCGTTCTCCTGCAAGCGGTCGTACACGACGATCGTGTCGTACAACGAGAAGCCGAGGATGGTCAGGAACGCGATGACCGTCGCCGGCGAGACCTCGAACTGGAACACCGAGTAGAAGCCGACGGTCAGGATGATGTCGTGGAACACCGCGACGAGCGCGGAGACGGCCATCTTCGGTTCGAGCCGCCACGCGATGTACGCCGCGACCAGCACCATGAAGATGATCAGCGAGTTGCGGGCGGTGCGCGTGATGTCCTTGCCCCACGACGGCCCGACGGTCGTGACCGCGACGTCGGTCACCGGGATGTCGGCGGCCTCGGCCAGCGCGGCAGCGACCTCCTGGCTCTCGTTCAGGTTGTCGACGCGGCCCGAGACGCGCAGCACGCGGTCGCCGTCCGAGGTCGTCGCCTCCTGGAACTTCTCGCCCGCCTCGGAGCCGAACTCGGCCAGCACGGCCTCGGCTTCGTCCGCCGTCAGGGTCTCGGAGGG
The DNA here is from genome assembly GCA_023423215.1 of Actinomycetes bacterium. GTDB lineage: Bacteria > Actinomycetota > Acidimicrobiia > Acidimicrobiales > Microtrichaceae > JAFAFZ01. Next base: position 1,624 of record JAFAFZ010000342.1, on the reverse strand, counting down.
GATCTCCCACACCGAGCCGCCCTCGAAGTCGATCGAGAGGTCCAGGCCACGGGTGAACAGCGAGGCCAGCGAGCCGACGATGAGGATCAGCGAGATGATGCCCAGCGGCTTCCACGTGCGCGGGAAGTTGAAGTCGTTCTCGCCGCGGTAGATGTCGGACAGCGCGCTCATGACTCGTCCTTCCCCGTCGAGACCGACGCACTCGTGGCGTCATCGCCCCCGGTCCTCGTGGCGGTCACGGTCGATGCGGCGCCGCGCCCACGGCGTGCGGAACCCGCGCCGGCGGGGGCGGGGACGAGCTTCCCGTCGACGTAGCCGGGCAGGTCGTCGACGGGGATGCCGAAGCGCTTCGGGTGCTCGGCCTGCTTCGAGCGGGCGAGCAGCACGACGGCGGGCCGCAGGAAGAAGTACGCGGCGACCAGGTCGAGGATCGTGGCCACGCCCAGGTAGAACGCGAACCCGCGGACCGGACCGATGGACAGCCAGTACAGGACACCGGCGCCGATGAGCGACGAGATGTCGGCCTTGATGATGGTGGAGTACGCCGTCGAGAAGGACTTCTCGGCCGAGGACCGCAGGGTGGTGCCGTTGCGCACCTCTTCCTTCAGGTTCTCGTAGAACACGATCGAGGAGTCGAGCGAGATGCCGATCGAGGCGACGATGCCGACGACGCCGGCCAAGGTCACCGTCGCGTTGATGTTGCTCATGATGACCCAGAGCAGCGACGCCGAGATCGAGAGGCTGACCGCCGTGACCAGCCCGAGCAGGCGGTAGTACAGCGCCAGGTAGAGCAGCACCAGGAACAGGCCGATGATGCCGGCGATGATGCCGGCCTCGAGGGCGCCCTGACCGAGCGTCGCGGAGACCGTCTCGGCCTGCTGCGGCTCGAACTGGATCGGCAGCGAGCCGTAGCGCAGCGCCACGGCCAGCGACTCGGCGGTCTCCTGGTTGAACGAACCCGAGATCGTGATCTGGTCGGCGGCGAAGTTCGGCTGGTTGATCGTCGGCGCGGACAGCACGACGTCGTCCAGCACGATGCCGAGCTGGCCACGGCCGCCGCCCTGGTCCGGGCACACGGGGTCGCCGGCGTAGCACTGGGCGGCGATCGCGTTGAACTTGTCGATGTTGTCGACGCCCGCCTTGAAGACCGGGTTCACCGTCCACTGGCCGTCCTGCTGCAGGCCGGCCGTCGCGCCCTTCACCGCGCGGCCGTCGACCGCCACGGGACCGAGCTTGTAGACCGTGCCGTCGTCCCCGGCCAGGGTCACCTCGGCGTCGGCCTTCTGGTCCTCGGTCGGGGTGAGCTGGGTCGAGAGCTGGCTCTCGAGCTGGTACAGCTCGCCGAAGCCCTCGTCGTAGACGTTCACGCCCCACTGGTTGAGCGGGGTCTCCGGCACCGTCGTCGTGGGGGTAGACGGGTCGGTCGCCGTGGTGGTCGTCGTCGCGTCCCCCGCGGTCGTGGTGGTCGCGTCGTCCTGCGCTGCGGCGGAGCGCTTCGAGGCCGAGCGGTTGCCGCCGGTGTCGCCCTCGTCGCCGAGCGCGCCCTCATCGGTGGGCGCCGTCGTGTCGGTGACCGCCGGCGTGGTCGTCGCCGTGGGGGCCATCGGAGCGGCGGGCGCCATGG
>JAFAFZ010000318.1 GCA_023423215.1 Actinomycetes bacterium | reverse complement strand
CGCGCGCGCAGGTCGACCGTGCGCCGATCGGGCGGGTACGGGACCCGGTCGACCCAGCTCGTCGCCGCCAGCACGACGGCGAGCAGGGCCAACGCGATCGGAACGATCACGGCGCGCTGGGCCAGGTAGGCCCAGCCCAGGGTCGACGCGAGCTGCACGCCGGCCAGCCCGAGCGCGCTGATGACGACGGCGAAGGTGAAGTAGTGCCAGAGGAAGACGCCCATCATCCGATCACCGACGTGTCGCACGCAGAGGTCGACGACCCGTCGATCCCGGATCGCGGCGAGCGGTGCCCGCAGCGCCATCAGCACGCTCACGCCGACGACGCACTCCATCGCCGTCATCGACGTGCGAGGCGACGCGGCGATCCACGAGGGGTAGGGGCCGAGCAGCGTCATCGCCGCCATCACCAGCGCGCCGCCGGCGGCGATCGCCCACCACCGGCGCGCCGGCACGCGCAGCAGCGAGCCGTCCGCGTAGGCGAAGCCGGCGAACCACACGAGCGCCCACACCGAGATGTCGTTGACGACCAGCGCCGAGCCGGTGGCGATCCAGGACACGTCGGACACCAGCACCGTGGCGACGACCACGCCGACCATGACCCACCGCCGTGGGCCCCGCCACCACCGAGCGAGCACCGGGGTGAGCACGGTCAGGGGGACGAGCACCACCAGGAACCACAGGGGTGCGAGCGGCATGGCCGTCGCGCAGGTGAGGTCGGTGGCCCAGGTCGCGCAGGAGCCCATGCCGGCTGCGTCCGTGCCGAGCTGCAGCGCCACCAGACCCACGGCCAACGGTGCGACGGGGAAGAGCAGGCGCCACGCGCGCCGACCGGCGAAGGTCCGCCAGTCGGTGCGCAGCGCCGCTCGGTACGAGAGCGCCGCGGCCGGCAGGAAGAACGCCTGGAGCTCCCACACGAACGGCCAGGTCACCCAGGCGTGCCCGGACTCCTGCAGCATGCCGAGCTCCCAGTGGCCCTGATCGTCCTCGAACAGCAGCGTGTACAGGTAGTGGTTCGCGACCACCGCGACCATCGCGAACGCGCGGATCACGTCCAGGAACGGGTCACGTCCGGCACGCTGCTGGCGCGTCGGCACCGCCGTCGCCTCCACCTCAGTTCACCTGCCTCGCCCGATCGGCCCAGAAGCCGTCGCGGATCACCCGGCGCAGGACCTTGCCGGAGGGCGTCCGGGGCAGGTCGTCGACCACCTCGAGCCGGCGCGGCACCTTGAACCCGGCGAGCTGGCCGCGGCACAGCTCCTGCAGCTCGTCGAGCGTGAGCGAGGCCCCGGCGCGCAGCTCGACGACGGCGCACAGCGCCTCGCCGTACTCGTCGTCCGGCACGCCGACGACCGCGGCCTCGACGACGGCGGGATGCTCGACGACCACCCGCTCGACCTCGCCGGGGAAGATGTTCTCGCCCTTCGAGATCACCAGGTCCTTCTGGCGGTCCACCACGTGCAGGTAGCCCCGCTCGTCCATCCGGCCGACGTCGCCGGTGCGAAGCCAGCCGTCCGCGTCGAGCGCCGCCGCCGTCTCGCCGGGGCGCCGCCAGTAGCCCGGCATGACCATCGGGCTGCGGACCATGATCTCGCCCCGGCCGCGACCGTCCGGTGCGTCGATCCGGACCGACGTGCCGAGGATCGGCCGACCTGCGGAGGCGAGCAGTGCGCCGTCCTCGGTGCAGTTGGCGCTCAACCCGGCTTCGTGGTCGTCGTAGCGCAGCAGCGTCGCGATGCCGGTGGTCTCGGTCATGCCGTACGCCTGCGTCAGACGGCACCCGAGCACTTCGATGACCGAGCGCATGAGCGAGACCGACATGGGCGAACCGCCGTAGAGCACGCCACGCAGCGACGAGGTGTCACGTCCTGCGGCACCCGGTGCGGCGACCACCATCTGGAGCATGGCGGGGACGAGCAGCGTGTGGGTGATGCGGTGGCGTTCGATGGCGTCGAGCGCGGCCGCCGGGTCGAACTGCTCGAGCAGGTGCATCGGGGTGCCCACGGCCAGCGACCCGACGCCGAACCCGTAGCCGGCGATGTGGAACAGCGGCGCGGCGACCATCTGCCGTGCGTCCGAGGCGAATCCGGGCAGCTCTCCGGTGAAGACGTCGAGCAGCGCGAGGACGTTCCGGTGGGTGGTGCACACGCCCTTCGGGAGTCCGGTGGTGCCCGACGTGTACATCTGCACGACCGTGTCGTCGGGTTCCGGGAACGGTCCGCCAGGACCTGCGGCCGGCGCATCGGCGAGCTCGTCGACGGGTTCGGCAGCGACGTCGCACCGGGACGCGACCTCGGCGGCGAGCGGCTGCCAGCGGTCGGTCGCCAGGACGAGCCGACTCTCGGCGTCGCGGACGATGTGCGCCAGGTCGTCCACGGTGAGGCGCCAGTTCGCGAGCACGGGGACGACCCCAGCGCGGGACATGCCGTGCAGCACCCGCCAGGTGCCCAGGGTGTGGTCCGCCAGGATCGCGACCCGGTCGCCCGCGGCGATCCCCCGCGAGCGCAGGACGCCCGCGATGCGTTCGGCATCCTCGGCCAGCTGGCGGTACGAGACGCCGCCGCCGGCCGTCGACACCAGCGCCGGCCGCTCCGGGTGCAGCTGGCCCCGTCGAGCGACGAGCGTCGCGAGCGTGTCAGCGAGCACCGGTCACGACCTCGTCCACGCCGTCC
>JAFAFZ010000300.1 GCA_023423215.1 Actinomycetes bacterium | reverse complement strand
TCGCCGGGGTCGTCGTGCGCGAGGTGAACCTCGAGGTCGACGAGGTGTGGCGGAACACGACCGCAGCGCCACCGATCGAGCCGGGTGAGCGGCTGGTGGTGGCCGAGGAGGGGTGGCTCAGCTCGGGCGAGCCGATCGTGGTCGACGGGCTCGCCCCCTCGGCGACCGGTGACGACGCCGTGTGGTTCCTCCAGCCGCTGCCCGCCAGGACCGAGGACGGTGCTGACGAGGACGCCGGGGCCCCGCAGTTCCTGGTCGCCGGCTCGCAGGGCCGCTACCTGATCGGCGCGGGCGGTGCGCTCACCGGCGCCGAGGGCGACGATCGTCTCGTCGACCTGGTCGAGGCGCTGCCCCTCGATCAGCTGCGAGCCGAGCTGCGCGACTGATCGAACAGCTCCTCGAGCTCGTCGACGTGGCCGGTGCGCACCCGCGTCACGGCGTGCGCCGAGTGCAGGACCGGCAGCAGCCGCTCGCGGATCTCGCAGCGCAGGTCCCAGGAGTCACCGGCGTTCGCGGCCGACACCACCGCGCGCAGCTGCACCGTGGACTCGCCGACCTCGGTGACCTGGAGCCCCCAGTCCTGGCGGTCCCAGTGGGGCGACGACTCGACGATGCGGCCGAGCTCGTCGCGCACCGCGTCGACGTCGACGCCCACGTCCGCGTGCAGGAACACCGTGCCGAGCACCGAGGTGCCGTGGCGCGTCCAGTTCTCGAACGACTCCGAGAGGAAGTAGCTCGTCGGGAGGACCAGCCGGCGGCGGTCCCAGATCCGCACGACGGCGTGCGTCAGGTTGATCTCCTCGATGTTGCCCCACTCCCCCTCGACGACGACGACGTCGTCGATGCGCACGGGTTCGGTGACGGCCACGATGAGCCCGGCGACGAGGTTCTCGATCGGCTCCCGCATGGCCAGACCGAGCACCACGCCGATGATGCCGGCGTACGCCAGCAGCGCGGGACCGAGCTCTCGCACCGGCTCGAGCGTCAGCAGCGCCACCACGGCCGTCGTCGCCGCGATGAACACGTCCGCGACCCGCTTGATGAGCTGGAGCTGCGTGCGTCGGGATCGGGCGCGCAGGTTGTCGGCGACGTCGATGCGCAGCCGTCGGAACCACGCACGCTTCGCCACCTCGGCGCCGTTGATGACCGCCCAACCGGCGCTGAGCACCGACACGATCGTGAGCAGCTGCGAGGAGACGCCGGCGAGCGACTCGCCGATCCGTGTGGGCGCCGCTCCGGAGCGCACGACCACGTGCTCGAGCATCGAGAGCTCGAAGACGGTGAGGGGCCAGGTCAGCAGGCCGAGGTCGGCGGCGATCGCGGAGCGTCCGCGCCGCTCGAGCCAGGACCGCAGCAGCGGTCCGAGCACGAGCAGCGCGACGAGCACGAGCACGGCGGTGCGGGAGGCGGGGGTCACGTCGGCTCCTGGGGGGGGGTCGGCGGCGGCGCCGCGGACGACGCCGAAGGAGCCCTGCCACCTACCCGCGGCGCGGCGACCTCATCTGCGCGACCTGTCACACCGTGCGACGGGCCGCGTGGGCGGTGTGCCGCTCAGAGCACCCGCGACCAGTAGGTGCCCGCCATCATCGCCTCGATGGCGTCACGGTTCATGACGAGCTCATCGGGGTCCTCGGGCTGCTCGGCCTGCCCGAACGCGATCGCCCGGCGCTGCACCTGGGCCGCCACGACGCCGTACCGCAGCGCGGCGTAGAGCGTGTAGAAGTCCATGTCGCGCGGCTCGTAGCCGGACTTCTCCCGATACAGCGCCTCGACGTCGTCACGGCGCAGGAAGTCGGGCATGCCCGGCAGCTCCATGATCTCGACGATGTCCTGGAAGAAGCGGTGGATGTAGATCATCCACCCGAGGTCGACCTCTCGCGGGGCGATGGCCGCCATCTCCCAGTCGAGCACGGCGACGGGCTCGAAGTCGTCGTACATCGTGTTGCCGATGCGGGCGTCGCCCCAGCTGAGCACCGCCTCGCCCTCGTCCTCGGGCCAGTTCGCGTCGAGCCACTCGAAGGCACGCTCCAGCACCGGGGTGCGCACGCCGTCCTTGCAGACCCACTCGTAGTAGGAGCGCAGGTCGGCGACGTGGCGCCGCAGCGGCGTGTCGCCCTCGGAGCCGGTCTCGAGGAAGGCGAACGTCGTCGCGGGCTCGGCGATGGCGTGCAGCCGCACGAGCGTGTCCACCGAGGTGTCGACCAGGCGCTGCTGGTCCTGCTCGCTGGCGTCGAAGAGCCAGTTGTCGCCGAAGGGGTACGGCAGCACGTCCTGGGGCACGACGCCGTACGCCCGGCTCATCACGAAGAACGGGGCACCGATGTGCGAGTCGTCCATCTCGAGCCAGTGCACCTCGGGCACCGGCACGTCCGAGACCTCTCGCACCTTGGCCATCACCTGGAACTGCGACGGGAAGTCGTAGTCCTGGAACACCGGGACCGCCGAGGCGTCCGGCGCGATGCGGAACACGAGCGGGCGCTCGCGACGCTCACCGTCCTCGATCCAGCTCGCGTCGACCAGCACGGTCTCGCTCGACATGCCGTTGCGCTCGGGCACGTGCACCGCGTCCACGAGCGGCTCGGCGCCCTCGGGCAGCGTGCGTGCCAGCCAGCGCTCGATGTCGATGCGCGTCTGCTCCGGATCGCGTCGCGACTCCTCCGGGCGCGCGGCCTCGCTCGTCGCCACCGGCGCGTCGGCCGTCGTCTCGTCCCCCATCGGTTGTCCCCCTGTGTCTGCCGGCTGGATCAGCCGGCGGTGATGCCGGTGTCGCTCGACAGGATGCTGCCGTGCATGTTCTTGCCGTCGTCGGACGCCACGAAGGCGAACAGAGCGGCGATGTCGTCGGGCTCCGCCATGCCGCGGAAGCCCATGTAGGGCGCCATCAGGTCCATGTCGACGCCCTCCGGGATGTGGAAGGCGTTGGTCAGGCCGGTGACGACGCCGCCGGGTGCGATCGCGTTGACCCGCACCTTCTTCTTCTGCAGCTCCATCGCGAGCGAACGGGTCAGCTGCACGACCGCGCCCTTGGTCATGGAGTAGGCCACGGTGTAGGCCGTGCCCATGAGCCCGGCGTTGGAGGCGATGTTGACGATGTTGCCCCGGGACTCGATCAGGTGCGGCACCGCTGCCTGCGACAGGAAGAACGGACCGTCGACGTTGACCGCCATCATCAGGCGGTAGTGGTCCTCGCTCAGCTCGCTGAAGTGCTCGGCGCGCGACACGCCGGCGATGTTGCCCAGCACGTCGATGCGGCCGAACTCGGCGACGCACGCCTCGACCGTCGCGAAGCACTCGGTGCGCTCGGCGATGCTGCCGGTGCGGGTGGCGAGGGTGCCGCCGGCCTCGGCGACCTCCTTCGCGAGGGTGGCGAGGCCCTCGTGGTCGACGTCGACGGCCAGCACCTGCGCGCCCTCGGCGGCCAGTCGCAGGGCGGTGGCGCGACCGATGCCGGAGGCGGCGCCCGTGAGCAGCGCGACCTTGTCGTCGAACCGGCCGGCAACGAGATGAGCCATTCTGGGTGTCTCCTGGTGGTCTGCGGACGTCCGAGCCGTCAGGGCCGAGCGTACGACGGAGGGCGCTGGGTCCACGCCAGCAGCAGTCGTCTAGTCTCCTCGCTGCACGCTGACCAATCTGACACATCGTCAGATGCTTCGCCACGGGGGACACGATGGGGACCGACGCACCGGGTACGACCGACGCCGCGCGAGAGCAGTTCACGCTCGCGGCGGTGAACGAGACCGTGGCCGCGGCGGTGCCCGACCGCGAGGCCCTGGTCTTCGGCGATCGTCGCGTCACCTTCGGCGAGCTCGCGGAGCGCAGCCGTCGCCTGGCGTCGTACCTGCACTCGCGGGGCCTCGGCTGCCACACCGAACGTTCCGAGCTGTCGCCCCACGAGTCGGGGCAGGACCACGTCGGGCAGTACCTCTACAACGGCAACGAGTACATCGAGAGCATGCTCGGCTGCTTCAAGGCCCGCGTCGCCCCGTTCAACGTGAACTACCGCTACGTGGACGAGGAGCTGCGCTACCTGCTGACCAACTCGGCGGCGAAGGGCCTGATCTACCACGCCCAGTTCGCGCCGACGCTGGCGCGCGTCCTCCCCGAGCTGCCCGAGCTCACCGTGCTGATCCAGGTCGAGGACGGGTCGGGCGAGCCGCTGCTCGACGGCGCGATCGACTACGAGGAGGCGATCGCCGCCGGCGACCCGGCCGGGCCCCCGGTCGAGCCGTCCCCCGACGACCTGTACATCCTCTACACGGGTGGCACGACGGGCATGCCGAAGGGCGTCCTCTGGCGCCAGCACGACATCTTCATGAACGCGATGGGCGGCAAGGAGGTGGGCACCTGGATCGAGGTGACCTCCAGCGACGAGATCGCCCAGAAGGCCCGCGACAACACCGGCTTCCGTCTGATGACCCTGCCGCCGCTGATGCACGGCGCCGCCCAGTGGGCCGGCTTCATGATGCTGAACGCCGGCTCCACGCTCATCATGCCGACGTCGCGCAACCTCGACCCGACGGAGGTCTGGCAGCTCATCGAGCGCGAGCAGGCGCAGTCGGTCACCGTGGTCGGCGACGCGATGGCCCGCCCGCTCCTCGAGGAGTACAAGGCCGGCGACTACGACGCCAGCTCGCTCTTCGTCGTCGGCAACGGCGGCGCGGCGCTCAGCGCCAGCATCAAGGAGGAGTTCCTCGAGGTGCTGCCGAACCTGCTGATCTCCGACGCGCTCGGCTCGTCCGAGA
>JAFAFZ010000294.1 GCA_023423215.1 Actinomycetes bacterium | reverse complement strand
GCGCTGTACCGCGCGTTCCACCGCATGGCCGCGCTGAACCTGCGCCACCTCGACCACGAGGAGACCCTGGTGATGCCGGCGTTGTGGCTCGCCGCGCCCGCCGGCGCGCTCGAGGACCTGATGGCCGCCTTCCGGGCCGCGCACCCGGACGCCGCCGAGCTCTACCAGCGCTGGCCCGAGGCGCTCTCCCCGGCGGAGCGCCGCCTGTTCGCCGCCTGAGGCTTGTCGCCGGTTCAGCCGAGCAGCAGGTGCAGGGCCAGCGCCGCCATCAGCACCGAGGCTCCCAGCCGGACCGAGGCGGTGGCGCGAGGACCGATCGCGGTGCCGAGCGCTGCGCCCACCAGCACCCACCCGCCGTGCACGAGCAACGACGCCAGCGCCATCCCGAGGATCCAGCCCGGCGTGCCGGCGCCGGTACCACCGGCCACGACGACCGCGGCGAACATCACGACGGTCAGCGGGTTCACGACCGTCAGGCCGTAGAACGCCGCCGCCAGGCGCACGCCCTCCAGGCTGCCGAAGGCCGCGCCCTCCTCGACGGTCGCGGCGTCGTCGTGCGGAGGGACCCCCTGGCCGGATGCCGCGCCGACCGGGGCCAGCGCCGGGGTCACCAGGGGTGCGGACGCTGCGGGCACCGCCCGTCGTACCCGCAGCTCCGCGATCGAGGTCCGGAACAACCGGACGGCGAGGACTCCCAGCAGCGCGACCGCTCCCAACGACAGCCAACCCGTCACCGGACCGAGCAGTGCCGCAGCGGACGCGCCCGCGACCGCCGCGATCGCCGAGAACGTCAGATCGGCCGACGCGACGCCGAGCGCCGCCGGCATGGCCGCCCGCGTGCCCCGCTCGAGGCCCTGGTCCAGCAGCAGGATGGCGATGGGACCGACGGCCGCCATCAGCGGCAGCCCGATGACCAGGCCGCCCAGGAGCTGGGAGAAGAACATGCACCGAGCATGACAGTGAGGACACCGGGTTTCAGAGGGTTGTGATGCGTCGATAAGCTGATCCACCGTGGAACCACCGGTGATCGACCCGATCGACCGAGCGATCCTCGGCGAACTGCGCATCGACGCCCGGCTCACGTGGCGCGAGCTGGGCGAGCGTGTGGGACTGGGGCCCACCTCGACCGCGGATCGGGTGCGGCGGCTCGAGCAGCTCGGCGTGCTGCGGGGCTACCACGCCGAGGTCGACCTGTCCGCCCTGGGCATGGGCCTGCGCGCGATCACCGAGCTGCGCCTCGAACCCGACGCCGACTACGACGAGTTCGAGGCCCGCCTGCGCGCGGCGCCCGAGGTGCTGGGCGCCTTCCACGTGACGGGGGCGCTCGACTACGTCGTGCTGCTCGCGTGCCCGGACGTCGCTGCGCTCGACCGCCTGCTGACCAGCTGGAAGCCGCACGCCGGCGTCGTCGAGAGCTCGACCCGCATCATCCTGCGCGACGTCGAGCTGTTCGCCTGATCGCGCTCAGTGCGCCGCGGTGAGCTTCACCGCGACGATCGACCCGACGAGCGCCGCCATCGCCAGGAGCTGTGCAGGGGTGGTGGCGTGTCCCCGCAGCAGGCCGACGGCGAACGCGCCGACCGCGCCGATGCCGACCCAGACGGCGTACCCGGTGCCGATGGGGATCGTGCGGGTCGCCACGCTGAGCAACCACATGCTGATGACGAGGGTGACGACGAACCCGACGGTGGGCGCGACGCGCGTGAAGCCCTTCGTCTCGTCCAGCAGGGTCGCCCAGGCGACCTCGAACAGTCCGGCGACGACGAGGATGATCCAGGCCATGACGGTGCTCCTGCGCCCGTCGTTCCTGGACCGGTACGGTGCGCCCCTCGTCGGCTGAGGTGGGATCCCTCGGTCGCCCAGGCTACCCGTCGGCCAGCGCCGACTCGAGCTCGGTCTGAGCGGTCTCCCACTCACCCAGCAACCGGTCCGCGGTCGCCTTCGCCACGTCGAGCTCGTCCGCCAGCGCACGCACCTTCTGGTGGTCGTCGTAGATCTCGGGGTCCGCGAGCTGGGCGGACAGCTCGGACGCGGCCGTCTCGGCCTTCTGGATCTGGCGCTCGAGCTGCTGCACGCGCTTCTTCAGGTCCTTCGAGCGACGCTGGCGGGCCTGGCGCTCCTCTGCCGAGAGCCGGCGCACCTCGGCGGCGTTCTGGCGACGGCCCGGCGCCGCCCCGTCGACGGCAGCGGTGCCGGCGGTCGCGGCACCTGCGGACGCGGTGATGCCCGACGGCGCGAGCACCTCTTCGTCGACCTCGGGGTGGAACACGACGCGGCCGTCGCGCACCTCGAGCAGGCAGTCGGCGACCGAGCGGATCAGGTAGCGGTCGTGGGTGACGAGCAGCACGGTGCCGGGGTACGCCGAGAGGGCGTCCTCGAGGACGTCGCAGCTGGGCAGGTCCAGGTGGTTCGTGGGCTCGTCCAGGACCAGCAGGTTCACGGGGTTCACCATGATGCGGGCCAGGGCGAGACGGGTGCGCTCACCCCCCGACAGGTCGCCCACCCGGCGGTCGACGGCGTCGCCGCGGAAGCCGAAGCTGCCGAGCACGGTGCGCAGGTTGCGACCGTGGTCGTCGCCGACCGCAGCGCGGAACTCCTCGAGCACGGTGGCCTCGAAGCGCAGGGTGTCGACCTGGTGCTGGGCGAACTCGGCGATGTCGACGTTGTTGCCGAGCTCGACCGAGCCGCCCATCGGGGCCAGCTCGCCGAGCAGCAGGCGCAGGAGCGTGGTCTTGCCGGCACCGTTCGGGCCGATGAGCGCCAGCTTCTGGCCGCGCTCGACGACGAGGTCGACGCCGCTGAGCACCGGGGTGCCGTCGAAGCCCACGGTCGCGTCCTCGGCCTGCACGACGATGCGCGACGAACGCTGCGGCTCGGGGAACGCGAACCTGGCGACCAGCTCCGGACGGGGTGGCGGCTGCAGCCGCTCGAGCTTCTCGAGCGCCTTCACGCGGCTCTGCACCTGGCGAGCCTTGGTCGCCTTGTAGCGGAACCGCTCGATGAAGCGCTCGGTCGAGGCGAGCTGCTTCTGCTGCGCCGCTGCGGCGGCCTCGGCGGCGGCGAGGCGCTCCTCCCGCTGGACGATGAACTCGGCGAACCCGCCGACGTACTCGACCGCCCGGCCGTGGGCGACCTCGACGACGCGCTCGGCGACGGCGTCGAGGAAGTCGCGGTCGTGGCTGACGAACAGGATGGCGCCGGGCCATTGCGCAAGGTGCTGCTCGAGCCACGAGACGGACTCGACGTCGAGGTGGTTGGTCGGCTCGTCCAGCACGAGCAGGTCGGGGGCCGAGAGCATCAGGCGTGCGAGCGCGACGCGCATGCGCCACCCACCCGACAAGTCCTGCACCGGCCGGTCGGCGTCGGCCGAGGTGAAGCCCAGGCCTGCGAGCACGCGACGGGCCTCGGCCTCGACGCCGTAGCCGCCGAGCGTCTCGAAGCGGTGCTGCGCGGTGCCGTAGGCGTCGAGCGCCGAGGAGTACGCCTCGGGATCGGGGTTGGTGCCCTCGGGGGCGGTCTCGGCGACCTCGACCGCCAGGCGCGCGAGCTGCTGCTCGAGCTCGGTCACGTGGGCCGCGCCGCGCAGCACCTCGTCCAGCACCGTGCCGTGCACCTGCTCGGTCAGCTCCTGGGGCAGGTAGCCGATGCGGGTGTCCCTGCCGATGTGGACCTCGCCGCCGTCGGCACGCTGGTCGCCGACGATGATCTCGAGCAACGTCGTCTTGCCGACCCCGTTGCCGCCGACGAGCGCGACGCGGCGTCCGGGCATCAGCTTGAAGGTCACCCCCTCGAACAGGGTGCGCCCTCCGAAGGACTTGGTCAGGCCCGAGACGGTGATCATCGGCGGGCCAGGCTACCGGCCGCCCCGACGGCCCCCGAATGCGGTTCCGGACCTCCGGTCGACCGGCCGGACGGCTCAGCGCGTCGCGTGCGGTGTCACGACCGGTCGTCCTCGTCGGTGTCCTGCACCACGAGGGACCCGAGCTCGTCGAGCACCTCGCGGAACGCGCGGTAGCGCTCGACGCCGACCTGCTGGGCCCAGTCGTGCTCCATGCGGCGGATCGCCCGCACCGCGCCCGTCCGCACACGGTCGCCCTCGGCGGTGCGGCGCACGCGCACCGCACGGCCGTCATCCGGATCGGGGGCGACGGTGACCCACCCGAGCTCCTCGAGCTCCTTCACCCGCTGGCCGATCGCCTGCTTCGAGATCCAGGCGCCGCGTGCCAGCTCGGTCGGCCGGCTGCCGTCGGGGCCGATCATGTCGAGGATGCGTCCGTGCGAGCCGCGCAGGCCTGCGGCGTCCGGGGGCAGCCGTGCGCCGACCTCACGCTGCGCCCGCTGCTGCAGGCGGTCGAGTGCGACGAACGCATGCGCACCGTCCTCGCCAAACTGGTCAACCATGTTGACCAATCTAGCTCGCAGTCGTACCGTGATCGACAGGGGCCGGGCGGCCGCACCCATCGGCGGCCCGGATGGAGGAGCGCACCATGGCCACATCGCCCGCCGGGCCGACGCCCGGCCCACCGGAGGTCCACGGGGAGCTGGGCATGGACGACGTCACCGCCGCGGCAGTGGCCGGCATGCTCACGGGGAGGGACACCTCCGGCGGCGTCACCTGGCAGGTCGATCCGCTGTGCTCGGTGGTGAACATGACCACGGAGCGGCTGGACCGGGTGCACGGCCGGTTGACCGACGGCACGCCGTGGTCGCTCGTCGCGAAGACCCTGCGGCCCGCGTCCGACTCGCCCTACTGGGAGTTCGTCCCCGAGCCCTTCCGCGAGAGCGTGCTGCGCAACCTGGACTGGACCGACGAGCCACGCCTCTACGAGTGCGGGCTGGGCGACCACCTGCCCGCACCCCTGCGCATGCCGCGGCTGTTCTGGATCGCCCGCACCCCCGATCGCATCACCCTCTGGATGGAGGACGTGGCGGACATCGGCGAGGTCGGCCCCGCGCGGCTGGTGCGAGCCGCCACCGCACTCGGCCGCCTGGCGGGACGTTGGGACGAGCGGACGGCGGTCGAGCGGTTCGGTCTGGACCGTCGGCCGATGGGCGAGCTGTTCTTCGGCAAGATCACCAACTTCGACCTGGCCCTGCAGTCCGACCCCGGGTTCTGGCAGGCGCCGGACGTGGTCGCCGCTGTCGACGATCGCCACCGCGACGACCTGTTCGCCCTGGCCGAGGCGATGCCCGCCCTGCTCGAGCAGCTCGAGGCACTCCCCCACGGCGTGGGCCACGGCGACGCCGCACCCGACAACCTGCGTGAGCCGGGCGACGGCGACGTCGTGGCGATCGACTGGAGCTACGGCTGCGTCGCGCCCGTCGGTTCGGACCTGGCCCAGCTGATCGCCGGTGCCGCGCTGTGCGGCGACCTGCCGGCCGAGTCGCTGGACCAGGTCGCGGACGACCTGGTGGCCGCGTTCGTCGGCGGTCTGCGCGACGAGGGCCGAGCGGTCGACCCAGCCGAGGTCGAGCACGCGTGGGTCACGACGTTCACGACCCGCACGACGTGCTCGGCGCTGCTGCTCGACGAACCGCCCGAGGATCCGACCGCCGCAGCGCAGCTGCTGGCGCGACGCGCCCGGGTCGGCCGGTTCGGCTTGGACCGCGCCAACCGCCTGCTCGGCGGCTGATCGCGTCGGGGCCGTCCCGGCCCACCCCGCCCACCCGCACCCCAACCCCCAACCCCCACAA
>JAFAFZ010000374.1 GCA_023423215.1 Actinomycetes bacterium | reverse complement strand
GTCCTCGGTCGCGCCCTCGACCCCGAACGACGCGGCGTGTGCGCCGTGGTGCTGCTCGGTGGCGACGTGGGCGTCCGCCGCGTCGGCATCCACGGCCGCGTCGGCAGCCACGGGCGAGCCGGGTGCCCCGATGCCGGGCGCCCGGGCTGCGCCGTCCAAGCGGGCGAAGTACAGGTCGAGCACGCGGTCGACCAGCTCGGGGCTCAGCTGCCGTGCCGAGTCCTCGTAGGCGGTGATGGCCAGCGCCAGCTCGCAGACGACGCCCGGGAGGTAGGCGCGCAGCTCGCCGTCACCCTGGGCGCGGGCCGCGGCGCGCAGGCGAGCGGCTGCGGCGCCGTCGACGTCGAGGCCACGCTTCTGCGCGACGCGGGCGAGGATCCAGTCGAACTGGTCGTCGGTGCAGGCGCCGACGTAGATCTTGTTGTGGATGCGACGGAAGAACGCCTCGTCGCCGAGGTGCGAGGGGTCGAGGTTCGTCGACAGCACGACCTTGACCTCGAAGGGCACCTCGAACTTGCGGCCGTGCAGCGTCAGGTAGTCGACCTGGCGGTCGAGCGGCACGATCCAGCGGTTCAGCAGGGCGTCCGGCGTCATGGCCTGTCGGCCGAAGTCGTCGATGACGAGCACGCCGCTGTTCGCCTTCATCTGCAGCGGTGCCAGGTAGACGCCGGTGTCGCGATCGAGCTGCAGGTCGAGCATGCCCGCGTGCAGCTCGCCGCCCGTGACCACCGCCGGACGGGCGCACATGACCCAACGCCGGTCCAACCCCGGCGGCTGCTCCGCCGCGGGCTCGTGCAGCGTCGGGTCGAAGACCGAGATGATCTGGCCGTCCACCTCGAGGCAGTGCGGCACCAGCACGTGGTCCTGGTAGGCGCGCACGACGCGTTCGGCGACGCTGCTCTTGCCGGTGCCGGGCGGGCCGTAGAGGAACATCGCCCCCTCGCCGTGGATGGCGGGCCCGAGCTGGTCCAGGAGCGTGGGAGAGATGACCAGGTCGGAGAACGACCGGGAGAGCATCTCCTGGTTCAGTCGGACCGAGGGTCGCTGGTGGCGCACGACCGCCGTGTACAGGTCGAGCGGCACCGGCATCGGTCCGGCGTAGCGGGTCTCACGAGAGCGCTGCGAGGACAGCTCCCGGCCGGCCTCGGTGGCCGCGACGCGGTAGGCGCGGCCCTCCATGCCGTCGTACTCGATGAGCTTGCGCTCGCGCATCGAGCCGAGCAGCGAGTCCACGACGTTGATGGACACGTGCAGCTTCTCGGCCAGCGTCGTCATCGCCGTGCGGCCCTCGATCACCGAGCGGCGCAGCAGGATGTCCTCCATGAGCGAGCGGCTGAGCCCGAGGGCCTCCGGGCTCGTCGGCGTGCGCAGGTCGGGGGCCTCGGTGGTGTCGTCGTGCATGCAGGATCCTCGCTGTGGCGCAGGGCGCGGCGGTCACGGCGGTCGAGACGCCGGTCAACGCACTGGATCGGCCGATCGGTCCCCGGACTGAAGGGTTCCGGGCCGAACGGCCCGCCCGTCGGGAGGGCCACGACCGGTTTCTCGGTGCACGGCGGGTGGGCGGCTGCCGGTAGCCTCGCTGCGTGCTGAAGACGGTGAACATCGGGGTCCTGGGCTGCGGCAACGTCGGCGCGGCGTTGGTCGAGCTCGTCCGCCAGCGAGGGCCGGAGATCCTCGATCGCACCGGCGTCGAGCTGCGGGTGACCCGGGTCGCCGTGCGCTCCCTGTCGAAGGAGCGTGGCGTCGAGCTGGACCCCTCGGTCGTGACCACGGACGCCCACAGCGTGGTCACCGACCCCGACGTCGACCTGGTCGTCGAGGCGATCGGCGGCATCGAGCCGGCACGCGAGCTCATCGCCACCGCGCTCAAGGGCCACAAGCCGGTCGTGACGGCCAACAAGGAGCTGCTCGCCAACGTCGGCGCCGAGCTCTACGCCGACGCAGATGCCGCCGGGGTGGACCTGCTGTTCGAGGCCGCCGTCGCCGGTGGCATCCCGATCATCCGGCCGCTGCGCGAGTCGCTCGTGGGCGAGGACGTCAGCCGCGTGGTGGGCATCGTCAACGGCACGACGAACTACATCCTCACGAAGATGAGCGACGAGGGCTGGACCTACGCCGCCGCCCTGGCCGAGGCGCAGAGCCTGGGCTACGCCGAGCGCGACCCGACGGCGGACGTCGAGGGCTTCGACGCCGGTGCGAAGGCGGCGATCATCGCCACCATCGCCTTCGGCGCGAAGGTCGTCGCCGGCGACGTGTACCACGAGGGCATCTCGAACATCTCGCCGACCGACATCGAGTTCGCCGCACGCCTGGGCTACGTCATCAAGCTGCTCGCCATCGCCGAGCGCTTCGCCGACGGCACCGTCGCGGTGCGGGTGCACCCGGCGATGGTGCCGGACGAGCACCCGCTGGCCTCGGTGCGCGACTCGTTCAACGCCGTGTTCGTCCAGGGCGACGCCGTCGGCGACCTCATGTTCTACGGCCGTGGCGCCGGTGGGTTCCCGACCGCGTCGGCGGTGCTCGGCGACGTCGTCGACGCCGCGGCGAACCTGGCGAAGGGCACGCACGCCACCATCGGCTCGTTCGGCAAGGCCGCCCTCCGCCCGGTCGACGATCTGGTGTCGCCGTACTACGTGAACCTGCAGGTGCGCGACGAGCCGGGCGTGCTGGCGGCCGTCGCCGGCGTGTTCGGAGCGCACCAGGTCTCGATCCGCTCGATGGAGCAGGAGGGCCTGCCCGAGGACGAGTCCTCGGACGCCGCCCGCCTCATCTTCATCACGCACGCCGCGCGAGAGGCCGACGTGCGAGCCACCCTGCACGAGCTGCGTGGCCTGGACTCGGTGACCTCGGTGGGGTCCGTGCTGCGCGTGATCGGGGCCGAGTGAGCATGAAGTACGTCTCGACCCGTGGCGACGCGCCGGTCCTCGGCTTCGGCGACGTCCTGCTCGCCGGGCTGGCCGCCGACGGTGGGCTCTACCTGCCCGAGGCCTGGCCGCAGCTGCCGCCGCTCGAGGACCTGCGCGGCCTGAGCTACGTGCAGGTCGCGGTCGAGGTCATGTGGCCCTTCGTCGAGGGCGAGATCGACCGCGACGCGTTCGAGCGCATCGTGGCGGACAGCTACGCGACGTTCGACACGCCCGAGGTCTGCCCGGTCGTGCCGCTCGGTGCCACGGCGTCGGGCGCCGAGCTGTGGCTGCTCGAGCTGTTCCGTGGCCCGACGCTCGCGTTCAAGGACGTCGCCCTGCAGCTGGTCGGCCGGCTCTTCGACCACGTGCTGACCGAGCGCGGCGAACGCGTCTGCATCCTGGGCGCGACGTCGGGCGACACCGGCTCGGCCGCGATCGAGGCGGTCCGGGACCGCTCGCACGTCGACATCTTCGTGCTCTTCCCCGACGGTCGGGTCTCGGACGTGCAGCGTCGCCAGATGACCACGGTGCCGGCGGACAACGTGCACGCCGTCGCGGTCGAGGGGACCTTCGACGACTGCCAGGACCTGGTGAAGGCGGCGTTCGCGGACGTCGTGTTCCGTGACGAGGTCCGCCTGTCAGCGGTCAACTCGATCAACTGGGCCCGGGTGATGGCGCAGATCGTCTACTACGTGACGGCGCACCTGCAGGTGGCCCCGGACGGCGGCCCGGTGACCTTCTGCGTGCCGACCGGCAACTTCGGCAACATCCTCGCCGGGTGGGCCGCGAAGCGCATGGGCCTGCCCGTCGACCGCCTGGTCGTGGCCTCGAACCGCAACGACATCCTCACCCGGTTCTTCACCACCGGCACCATGGAGATCCGCGGCGTCGTGCCGACCTCCAGCCCGTCGATGGACATCCAGGTGAGCTCGAACCTGGAGCGCCTGCTCTTCGAGACGCTGGACCGCGACGGCGCCGCCATCGCCGAGATGATGTCCCGCTTCCGCGCCGACGGCACCGTGTCGGTGCCCGCCGACGTGCTCGAGGCGCTGCGGGCCGAGTTCGACGCCGGACGGGTGGACGACGAGTCGGCCGCCGCTGTCATCCGCAGGGTGCACGAGCGCATGGGCATGCTGGTCGACCCGCACACGGCCGTCGCGGTCGGCACGGCCGAGGGCCTCGAGGGCGACCCGTCGGTGCCGGTCGTGGCGTTGGCGACGGCGCATCCGGCGAAGTTCCCCGATGCGGTCGAGGCCGCCGTCGGCGTCCGCCCGCCGCTGCCCGAGCACCTGGCCGACCTGTTCGAGCGCTCGGAGCGCATCGAGCACGCCCCCAACGACCTCGGCGCCGTCGAATCCCTCGTGCGCGCCGAGCTCGCCGCCGAGTGAGCCTGCTCCACTCGCGACCCGCCCAGCCCCGCGCGCCCAGCTTCTCGGAACGAATCGACCGTTTCGCGAACCGATCGTTCCGAGTTCCGCGACCGGCCCAGCTTCTCGGAACGTATCGACCGTTTCGCGAACCGTTCGTTCCGAGTTCCGCGGCCTGCTCGGTCTCTCGGAACGGATCGACCGTGTCGCGAACCGATCGTTCCGAGTTCTGCGGACGCGGTCAGGCAGCGCCCAGTTCGCAGCGCAGGAGGTAGACGGCGACCAGGTCCTCGATCAGCGCGGGCAGCTCGTCCGCGACCTCCTGGTCGAGGACGCGCAGGGTCAACCACCCCGCTCTGGCGGCCGCTCGATCGCGCGCCCGGTCCTTGGCCATGTCGCGCTCTCGGGCGTGCCACGCGCGACCGTCGACCTCGAGGATCAGCCGGGCCTCGGGCCACGCCCGGTCGACGAACCCGTCCATGCCGGACGTCGACGGCAGCGGGTGCTCCGACACCGGCGTCGGCAGCACCGACCGCTCGATGGCCTCGTCGACGCGACGCTCGACCTTGCTGCGCGGCGCCGGTGCCGACGGCCCTCGCTCATCCAGCAGCTGTGCGAGCACGCCGATCCGCCGCCGACCCCGCCGACTCGACTGCCGAAGTGCGCGGGAGATGGCACCGACCGTCGTGACGCGATCGGTGACGGTGACGCGGTCGAGCAGGTCCGAGAGCCGCTCGCGACCGAACACCGAGGCGACGTCGACCACCGTCCGTGGCAGCGTCGTGCAGGCGATGCCACGGACCTCGGTGCGATGCCCGTCCGGCACCTCGTGCCGGTGCACCGTGATCCCCTCGAGGTCCGAGCGCGACCACGGCGGGACCGTGACGGCGACGCGGAACGGCGCGCGGTCCACACCGAGCAGCCACAGCGCGGACTGGTGGCTGGCGATGGACAGGGGCACCTGGAGCACCGCCGCCTGGACGCGCTGGTCCCGTGACGTCGGCGCCGCCCGGACCCGGTACACCTGCGGGTGCAGCCGCACCAGCGTGCCGGCGAGCACTGCCCGCTGGACCTGTCGGCGGTCGATGCCGAGGTCGCGCACCTGGTCCATCGTCACCACCCCGTGCTGACGCTCCGCGTGCTCTGCGATCGAGGTCCACAGTTCGAGCCGCATCCCTCGATCGCACCGGATCCCACTCGCCCGGACAACGGGTCGCGCGCCCCGCCGGGTCGTGCTCACCGACCGCCGCCCTCACGAACTCGGAACGAATCGTTCGCAGATCGGTCGGTTCCTTCCAAGTTCGCGAGGGCGCACGGGAACTCGGAACGAATCGTTCTGCAGGACGGTCGATTCGTTCCGAGTTCGGAGAAGGGGGGACAGGTCGGCGCGTCGCGGGGTCGGACGCGCGGTTTCTGCGGATCGGACCGCTGGGCCAGACTGTCCGCCGTGAAGTACGTGATCTGCGTCCCCGACGGATGTGCCGACGAACCGCACCCCGACCTGGACGGGCGCACGCCGCTGGAGGCGGCGGACACGCCGGTCCTGCGCAGCCTGGCGGCACGGGGCACGGTCGGCCGAGCTGCGGTGATCCCCGAGGGCATGCCGCCCGGCAGCGACGTCGGGAACCTGTCGCTGCTGGGCTACGACCCCGCCGTCCACCACACGGGCCGCGCGCCGATCGAGGCGGCGGCGCTGGGCATCAAGATCCGTCCGGACCAGGTGGCGTTCCGTTGCAACCTGTCGACCGTCGACCCGGACCAGGGCGGTCCCGACGGCCTGATGGTCGACTTCGCCGGTGGCCACCCGAGCACCGAGGCCGCCGCCGAGGTGCTCGCCGCGCTCGACGCCGAGCTCGGCTCGGGCGTGGGCGCCGAGATCAGCTTCCACCCGGGCGTGCAGTACCGGCACATCATGGTCGCTCCCGAGTCCTGGGCCGACGCCGAGTGCGTCCCGCCCCACGACCTGAGCGACAAGCCGGCCGTGTGGCCGACGGGTCCCGCCGGCTCGAAGCTGCGTGAGGTGATGGAGGCCAGCCGGGCCGTGCTCGCCCGCTTCCCCGACATCGCCGCGAACCAGGTCTGGCTCTGGGGCCAGGGCCACCAGCCGCAGCTGCCCTCGTTCCAGGACACCTACGGGCTGCACGCCGGCATGGTCACTGCGGTCGACCTCGTGCGCGGCCTGGGCGTGCTGACCGACATGGACATCGTGCACGTCGAGGGCGCGACCGGTTGGTACGACACGAACTACGAGGGCAAGCGCGACGCCGCCATCGAGGCGCTGCGTGGCGACACCGACCTGTTCGTCATCCACATCGAGGCCACCGACGAGGCCGGCCACGCGGGCAACGTCGCCGAGAAGGTGACGGCGCTCGAGAACTGGGACCGGCGGGTCCTGGCCGACCTCGTGCCGGCACTGGACGAGCTGGGGGAGTGGCGGCTGCTGATGTCGCCCGACCACGCGACCCCGCTGGCGCTCAAGACCCACACCTCGGTCACGGTCCCGTACCTGCTCGTCGACTCGACCGTCGACGG
>JAFAFZ010000282.1 GCA_023423215.1 Actinomycetes bacterium | reverse complement strand
GGCCCCCGCCGCCCCCGCCGCGGGGTTGACGGGGACGACGGGGCGATCGTGGCGCCGTCAGCGACGGCGCGGCGAGGTGTGGTGCGCCGAGCGGGCGACGGGCGTGGTCGCACGCCGCCCGGGTCCTGCGCGGTGCGGACGCACCAGGGCATCGGCCAGGTCGGGCCGATCGTTGAGCGCGTGGTCGATCGTCACGGTGCGGTCACGGTGCGGTCGGGCTCGCCGGACGGTGGCCTCGGGCGGCCGGGCTCAGACCAGGTGGCCGACGCCGCTCGAGCGGTCCTCGTCGGTCGCCCGGTAGCCGCCGCCACGCGAGCGGCCCGCCGCCTGGTGCAGCGAGGCGATCTCGTCCGCCACGCCGTCCATCTCGACCTGCAGCGCCTCGATCCGGGCGTCGCACGCGGCGAGCAGCTCGGCGGCCAGGGTGCGCAGCTCGACCGGCACGGGTCCCAGGTCGCCCCCGGGCGCCTCGAACTCGCCGTCACCTCGCACGGCGGCGTCGAAGTGGGCCAGCACGGCGGTCCAGCGGGCCGCGGAGTCGTCCGCGGTCCCTACGGCGGCCGGCAGACCCGCGGCGAGCAGCTCGGGCTCGGTGGCGGTCATCCGAGCACGTCCACCGACACGCGGGGCGCCGAAGCTGCGCCCTCGTCGCCCACCGAGGCGGTGACCACGGGTGACGTCGCGACCGACTCCTGCTGCCAGGCGAGGGTCCAGGCCTCTCGCAGCGGGTCGATCGCGGCCCGGCACTCCTCGACCGAGGCGAGGTCCTGGTGGATGTTGGCGTTCACGAGCCGGCCCTGGAGGTACACGTACACCGAGGAGAGCTCGACGGCGCCCGCCCACACGGACGGATCGAGGGCACGCTCGAGCTCGGACACGATGTCCTGGGCGTGGAGCAGGGCGACCCGAGCCGCCGCACGATCGCCGGTGCGGATGGCGGTCTCGGCGTCGTCGAGGTCACGGGCGAGGCGGTCGTAGAGCATCACGAGCAGTCGGGCAGGTGGGATCGCGGCCTCGTCGGCACGGAACCGGTCGGCAGGGGTGCGCATGGCCATCAGGAACCTCCGCTGTTGGCGGCGAGCGAGCCGATCTGGGACGCGAGCCAGCTGCTCTGGTCCTTCAGCTTGCCGAGGGACACCTCGAGCGCTGCCCAGTAGGTGCGCAGCCGGGCCTCCCGGGCGTCGAGGCGCCGGTCGTAGTCGGCGATCGACGTCGCGAGCGTGTCGATCTTGGTCTGCTTGCCCTTCTCGGCCGACGTCAGGTAGCCGTCGACGAGGTCGTTGGACCGGGTCACGGCGCTGGCCAGGCGCTGGGCGATGCCGGCGCCGTAGGTCACGGAGCCGACGGCACCGGTCGTGGTGCCGGTGACCCTGACCGCCAGGCCGCCGAGCTTGCCGTCGGTGATGGGGATCTGCAGCTGCTGACCGGCCCCGACGGCGACGACGCCGTCGATCGTGCCGGCGACGTCGACACCGGCGTGGCTGGAGAACGTGACCCCGTCCCAGGCGACGTCGAACTTCGCGGCGTTCCCCCAGTCGCGGGAGGTCACGGCCAGGCCGCCACCACTCTCCGTGACGTCGTGTCGCAACCCGGCGGCGTCGATCGCGGCCTGCAGGCCGAGGGCCGCGTCCGCTGCCGACTCACCCGCACCGATCTCGTAGGTGACGTCGGTGGTGCCGATGCGCACCCCGACGGTGGTGGCTGCACCGAGCGGCCAGCTGCCGGCGAGCCCGGTGGCCGTGGCCTGCGCGGCAGCAGTGGTGACGTCCACGTCGTAGGTCCCGGAGCGGGCCCGGTTGCCGGCCGACACGAAGGTGACGTCCGCGACCGAGCCGCTGCCGGACTGGGCGAACAGGTTGCGCACCCCCGCCGGGTCCTTGGAGTAGGCGGTGTTGAAGGCCGCGGCGTCGAAGCTGAACTTGCCCTTGCCGTCCAGCTTGACGCCCGCGAGCCCGGCGGAGCCGACTGCGGAGGTGCCGACGACGTCGATGACGGCTCGGGTGATCTCCTGGGCGGCGCGGCGCACGGCGGAGTCGCCGTTGAGCGACGCACCGGCCTTGTTCTTCGCGTCGTAGGCGGTGCGCAGCGAGATCTCGGACAACGCGGCGTTGGCGGCGTCCACCAGCGTCTTGACGGCGTCGGACAGCGCCGTGACGTTCTCACTCACCGTGGCCGTCACGGGGTTCGTCGACACCGAGACGGCGGTGATCGAGACACCCGGGAGCAGGTCCGTGAAGGTGTTCGACTTCGACGTCACCGAGTAGGCGCCCGGCCCGGAGCCGATCGTGAGCTTCGCGTCGGCGCCGAGGCTCGTGACCTGCGTGCCACCGACGGCCGGATCGAGACCACCCAGAGTGAACGACGAGTCGGCGCCGGTGGCGGTCGAGCTCACCTGGAGGTGGTACCCGCTGCCGGTGTTCACCGGGGCGGCGCGCAGGCCCAACCCGGAA
Organism: Actinomycetes bacterium; assembly: GCA_023423215.1. GTDB lineage: Bacteria > Actinomycetota > Acidimicrobiia > Acidimicrobiales > Microtrichaceae > JAFAFZ01. Next base: position 595 of record JAFAFZ010000282.1, on the reverse strand, counting down.
TTGTTCAGCGCCGAGACGACCTCGGTCAGGGTGCCGCCGCCGACGTTGATCGGCTGGGGGCCCTCACCGTCACCGAGGTCGACGGTGATGCTGCCGCCCGAGGCGATGATCGTGTCGGGCGAGGCGATCGTGTTGGAGCTGCGCAGCCCGTGGGCGACGGCGAGCTGGTCGACCGTGAAGGTCAGTGCGCCGAGCGCACCCGTGGCGGTCGAGCTGACCGTCGCGACCTGGGCGTTCGACGAGGTGGCCGAACGCTGGTTCCACTTCGCCGCCGTGGTCAGGGCGTTGGCGGCGGTGCCGAGTGCGGTGATCTTGTCGCGCACCGACTTGTAGGCGTCGAGCTGGTTCTTCGCCGTCGTCTGACGGGCGACCATGGCGTCCTGCGGCGCCCGCTCGATCGCCATGAGGCTCTCGATGATCTGGGCCGTGTTCAGTCCGCTGACCAAACCGTCGATGGCCATGAGAGGTGCCCTTCCTGGATGGACGAACGGGCGCCGGCACGGCGGCGCCGAGGACCACGGCCCTCACGGAGCGTGGTCGAAGCTGGAGGTGGAGACGAGCAGTGGGCTCGGGGGGGCCGCGCGCGCGGGGGGCC
>JAFAFZ010000216.1 GCA_023423215.1 Actinomycetes bacterium | reverse complement strand
GCGCCGGGTGGGACGGGGGTGGGCTCGCGTCGTGGCACGGGTCGCCACGCTAGTGCCGTCTCGCGTCCCGCCCGCCGGGTAGGGGTGGGCATCGAACCCGGGTGCGCGCTCGTAGTCTGGGGGCACCCCACGATCCGGAGGCCCGGATGATCATCGATGGTTTCGCCCACCAGCTGCCGGACATCGATCCGGCCGAGACCGAGGAGTGGTTGGACTCGCTCGCTGCGGTCGTCGACTCGCGGGGGCGGCCCCGGGCGCAGTACCTGCTGGCCCGGCTGATCGAGCGATCACGAGAGCTGTCGGTGGGGTCGCCGGCGTCGGTCTCGACGCCCTACGTCAACACGATCCCTCGCGAGGAGGAGCCCTGGTTCCCGGGCGACTACGAGCTCGAGCGCCACATCCGCGCCTACATCCGCTGGAACGCGGCCGTCATGGTCGTCCGTGCCAACAAGGCCGCGGACGGCATCGGCGGCCACCTGTCGACCTTCGCCTCGTCCGCCGCGCTCTACGAGGTCGGGTTCAACCACTTCTTCCGCGGCAAGGAGGACGGCCACCCCGGCGACCACGTGTACATCCAGGGTCACGCAGCGCCGGGCATCTACGCACGCGCCTTCCTGGAGCACCGCCTGGGTGAGGACGACCTGGACCGGTTCCGCCGGGAGATCGACGAGCCGATCGGCGATCCGCCCTCGCAGGGGCGAGGGCTGTCCTCGTACCCGCACCCCCGTCTGATGCCGGACTTCTGGGAGTACCCGACCGTGTCGATGGGCCTCGGGCCGATCCTGTCGATCTACCAGGCACGGTTCAACAAGTACCTCCAGCACCGCCGCATCGACGACGCGCTGACCTCGCGGGTGTGGTCGTTCCTCGGCGACGGAGAGGTCGACGAACCCGAGACGCTCGGCGCGATCTCGCTGGCTGCGCGGGAGCAGCTCGACAACCTGACCTGGGTCATCAACTGCAACCTGCAGCGCCTGGACGGGCCCGTGCGCGGCAACGGCAAGGTGATCCAGGAGCTCGAGGCGATCTTCCGTGGCTCGGGCTGGAACGTGATCAAGGTCGTGTGGGGCTCCGGCTGGGACCAGCTGCTGGCCCGCGACGTCGACGGCGTCCTGCTCAACAAGATGAACTCGACCCTCGACGGCGAGTTCCAGCGCTACGCGATCGAGCCGGGCAGCTACATCCGTGAGCACTTCTTCGGCCCCGACCCGCGGCTGCGGGCGATGGTCGAGCACCTCTCCGACGAGGACCTGCAGAACCTGCCGCGTGGTGGGCACGACTACCACAAGCTCTACGCCGCCTATCAGGCAGCGGTCGAGACCAAGGGCGTGCCGACGGTCATCCTGGCGAAGACGATCAAGGGCTGGACGCTCGGGTCGGGGTTCGAGGGCCGGAACTCGACCCACCAGATCAAGAAGATGACGACCTCGCAGGTCATGGAGCTGCGCGACCGACTGCACCTGCAGGAGGCGCTGCCGGACTCGGCGTTCGAGGGGGAGCTGCCGCCCTACGTCCGTCCCCCGCTCGACTCGCCGGTCACCCAGTACCTGCTCGGTCGGCGCCGGGCCCTGGACGGTCCGCTGCCGTCACGTGGCCTGCGCACCCGTCGTCCGCTCAGCCTGCCCGACGACGCCGCCTACAAGGAGCTGCTCGCCGGGTCGGGCGGCCAGGCCGCGTCGACCACCACCGCGTTCACGCGGCTGCTGCGCAACCTGTGCCGCGACCCCAACATCGGGCCACGCATCGTGCCGATCATCCCGGACGAGGCGCGCACCTTCGGCATGGACTCGCTGTTCAAGGAGCTCGGCATCTACTCGGCGCTCGGGCAGAACTACGAGCCGGTCGACCACGACCTGCTGCTCTCGTACAAGGAGTCCACCGACGGGCAGATCCTGGAGGAGGGCATCAGCGAGGCCGGTGGCCTGGCCGACTGGACCGCCGCCGCGACCAGCTACGCCACCCGCGGCGTGCCGATGGTCCCGTTCTTCACCTTCTACTCGATGTTCGGGTTCCAGCGGGTGGGCGACCTCATCTGGGCCGCCGCCGACGCGCGGGCGAGGGGCTTCCTGATGGGCGCCACCGCCGGACGCACGACGCTCATGGGCGAGGGCCTCCAGCACCAGGACGGCCACAGCCTCGTGCTCTCGTCGACCGTGCCCGTCTGCCGTTCCTACGACCCGGCGTTCGCGTTCGAGACGGCGCTGATCGTCGAGGACGGCATCCGGCGCATGTACCCCGACGGCGACGCGGATCGCGGCGAGGACGTCTTCTACTACCTCACCCTCTACAACGAGAACTACCCGATGCCGGCCATGCCCGACGACACCGACCGCGTGCGAGAGGGCGTGCTGCGCGGGCTCTACCGGGCGGACGCGGGTCCCCACCTCGACGGCCCGCGCGCCACCATCCTGTTCTCGGGCCCCGCGCACACCGAGGTCGTGAAGGCGCAGCAGCTGCTCGCGGAGCACTACGGCGTCGCCGCCGAGCTCTGGTCCGCGACGAGCTACCAGCAGCTGCGCAACGAGGCGCTCGAGACCGAACGCTGGAACCTGCTGCACCCCGACCAGCAGCCCCGGGTCCCGTGGGTCACGACCCAGCTCCAGGACAGCGTCGGCCCCATCGTGGCCGTGACGGACTACATGCGCGCCGTGCCGGACCAGATCACCCGGTGGGTCCCCCGTCGCTACCAGACGCTCGGCACCGACGGCTTCGGTCGCAGCGACACACGCGACGCGCTCCGTCGGTTCTTCGAGACCGACGCACCCCACATCGTGCTCGCGGTGCTCACCCAGCTCGTCGCCGAGGGCCTCATCGTGCCGGGCGCGCTGACCGACGCCATCGGGCGCTACCAGATCCCCACCGACACGCCCCACCCCTGGCACGGCTGAGCGGCGCCAGGGGGTGCGTCCCTGCCGGGCGGGCCCGCTGGTCGAGCGGTCGCTCAGGCCCACAC
>JAFAFZ010000165.1 GCA_023423215.1 Actinomycetes bacterium | reverse complement strand
GGCCCCACCCGTCCCCCCGAGGGGCCCGGGCTCAGCCCCCGATCTCGGACGCGTACTGCTCGAGCTCGGCCTGGAACGCGTCGTTGGACTCGGTGACGGTGGTGTCGACCGGGGCGCCCTGGAGCGTCACGGCCTCGAGCGCGTTGCGGTAGATCTCGCGGAACTGGTTGTACGGACCGACGACCGGACCCGGGAACTCGGGGTCGAGCAGCTCCAGGCCGTCCGACGCGATGGCCAGCCACTCGCCGCGACGGGTCGAGGTGAACTCGGCCTCGATCGCCGGGTCCTGGCGAGCCGACTCGGCGATCGGCAGGTACGAGCCCTCGAGGGTCCACAGGACCTGCTGTGGCGTCTCGTTGGAGTACTGCACGAAGTCCCACGTCGCGGCGATCGAGGCCGCGTCGCCCGAGTCGACGACGTACCAGGCGGCACCGCCGATCTGGCCCTCGCCCGCGCCCGTCAGGCCGGGGTTCAGGCCGACGCTGATGGACAGCGAGTCGAACGAGAACGTCGACAGGTCGATGCCCAGGTCCTCGGCGCCGATCTCCTCGTTGGTGAGGGTGCCCGAGATCGCCGCGTCGACGGTCGTGATGGCGGTCGAGGTGTCGATCAGCATCGACGAGGTCTGCAGCGCCATGGCGAACAGCTGGCCGTAGGGGTCCGAGTAGGGCACGGCCTTGAGCAGCCCGTCCTGCTCCATGCCCTGGAACCACTCGAAGATCTCGGTGGTCTCGGGACTGGTGAGCTCGGCCTCCGTGGCGAGCCCGCTGCGGCCGTTGTCGTTGTTGACGATGCCGATCTGGTCGCCGGTCAGCCAGTGCTCGATGTACCACGAGTCCAGGCGCAGGACCATCGGCTCCTCGACGCCGGGCACCGCCGCCGCCTTGATCGCCTCGGCCGCGGCGCGCAGCTCCTCGAGGGTCGTCGGCGGGTTCGCCGGGTCCAGGCCGGCGGCGGCCAGGTGGTTGTTGTTCATGTACAGCACCGGCTCGGACACGCTGAACGCCGCGGGCCACAGCACGTCCTCGACGGTGTACGCCGCGGTGACCGCCGGCAGGATGTCGTCGTAGGTCGCCGCGGCGTCGGGGTCGGCCTCGATGCACGCCGCCGCCGGGATGACGGTGGCGGAGTCGATCATGAACTGGGTCGCGGTGTCGACGTTCATGACCAGGTCGGGCAGCGAGCCGGGGTCGGCCAGGCTGTCCTCGTACTTCTTGAGCATCTCCTCGTAGGTGCCCTGCGACTCGACCTTGACCACCACGGCGTCCTGGCTCGCGTTGTAGTCCGCCGCGATCTTCTCGATGGTCTGCGCGGTCTTGCCGACCCACGCGTGCCACACGGTGATCTCGACCGGGCCGTCCGCGTCCTCGTGTGCGCCGACGGGGCACAGGTCCGCGTCGGCACCGCCGCCGCCGCTGCCACCGTCGCCGCCCGAGGCGTCGGCGCTGCCCCCGCCGCACGCGGCGGCGAAGAGCGAGACGACCAGGACGAGCGCCCAGGCCGGCCACCAGCGGCCGGCTCGGCTCCGTGCGGAGTGGGACGTCGGGGACGTGTGCATGTGTCGGTGCTCCTGGGTCCACGCCGGGAGCCACCCCGGCGGTGCGCCTCCCGTGGCGTGCGACAGGCACGGTAGCGGGGACGGGCGTCGCGGCACCCGTCCGCGGATGAACCCCCGGTGGACGGCGGATGAGCATCGGGTGGACGCTCCCGACCGGGCAGGATCGTTCGGCCGGTCCGTCCGTCGCCCGCACCGGCGACGGTCGGCTCAGCCGCCCTCGACGTCCGCGAGGTAGTCGTCGAGCTGCTGCTGGAGCTCGGCGTCGACGGAGTCCATCGTCGAGGTGACGTCCGCGCCGTTCAGGATGATCTGCTCGAGGCCGGTCTTCACCGCCTGGCGGTACTCGGTGTACGGACCGATCACCGGGCCGGGGAAGTCGGGGTCGAGCGAGGTGAAGCCCTCGTAGGCGGCCGCCATCCACTGGCCGGGCACGGTGTCGGCCCAGTACGCCTGCAGCTCCGGGTCCTCGACGGCACCCTGGCGCACCGGGAAGTACGACGCGTCGATCGCCCACGTGACCTGCTGGTCGACCTGGTTGAACCACTTCATGAAGTCCCAGGCACCGGCGATCACGGCCGGGTCACCGACGTCGACCAGGTACCAGGCCGCGCCGCCCATCTGGCCCTTGCCCGGCTCTGTCAGCCCGGGGAGCATCCCGACCGTCAGGCGCAGGTCCGGGAACGACAGGCCCGACAGGTCGGTGCCCTCGTCCAGCCCGACCTGGTCCGGGCGCAGCGTGCCCTCGATCGCGCTGTTGACCGTCGAGATGGCGGCCGAGGTGTCGATCAGGAACGCCGAGGTCTCACCGGCCATCGCCAGGAACGGGGCGACCAGGTCCTCGTAGCCGGTGTACTTGAGCAGGCCGTCGGCCTCCATCTGCTGCAGCCACGTCAGCACCTCCTGGGTGGTGTCGTTGGCGTACTCGGACTCGGTGGCCAGCCCGGCCCGGCCGTTGTCCTCGTTCACGACCGGGGTCTTCGCACCGCTCGTCCAGAACTCGAGCGGCCAGGACTCGATGCGCATGACGAGCGGTTCCTCGACGCCCGGCACGCCGGCGGCCCGGATCGCCTCGGCCGCGGCGCGCAGCTCGTCGAGGGTGGTCGGCAGCGCGTCCGGGTCCAGGCCGGCGGCCTCGAGGATGCGCACGTTCGCGTACATCGCCGCGCCCGACGCGCTGAACGCGCCCGGCCAGAGCACGTCCTCGATCGTGTACGCCGCCGGCACGATCGGCACCATGTCGTCGTAGATCTCGGCGGCCTCGGGGTCGGCGTCGATGCAGGCCTGGGCTGGGATGGCGGTGCCCGAGTCGGCCATGAACTGCGTGATGGTGTCGTCGGGCTGGATGATCGCCGGCAGCGTGTCCGGGTCGGCCATCGCGTCGCTGTACTTCTTCTTCTGCTCGTCGAAGGTGCCCTGGTACTCGACCTCCACCTGCACGCGGTCCTGGCTCGCGTTGTACTGCTCGGCGAGCTGGTCGAGCGTCTGGCCGGGCAGACCGATCTCGGTGTGCCAGACGGTCACCTCGACCGGGCCGTCCGCGTCCTCGAGCGCGTCGTAGGGGCAGGCGCCCGCGGCGGCCTCGCCGTCGCCACCGCCGGACCCGCCGCTCCCGTCG
>JAFAFZ010000140.1 GCA_023423215.1 Actinomycetes bacterium | reverse complement strand
GGCCCCGACGGCGCCGCGGCTGCCCCAGGCGCCCAGGCCGTACGCGGCGGTGTCGGTGTCGCCCATCACGACCCGCACCGCGTCGAGCGGCAGGCCGAGCGCCGTTGCGGCCACCGCGGTCGCCGTGGTGTGCGCACCCTGGCCGCACGCAGCGATGCCGAGCGCGACGGTCGCACCGCCGTCCGGATCGAAGCGGATGCTGCACGAGTCCTGCGAGGTGAAGTAGCCCGTGCCGGCGAAGTACGTGGCGGCGGTGCCCTGGACGTACGGGACGACGCCCCAGCCGATGCGGCGGTCCTCGCTCTCGCCGCGACGAGCCCGCTCCTCCTCGGCGGCGAGGCGGCCGAGCTCGGCGGCGCGGTCGAACGCCTCGTGGTGCGATCCCGAGTGGATCCTCGCACCGGTCGGCGACATGTACGGCAGGTCGTCGTGGGTGAGCAGGCTGCGGCGTCGCACGTCCGCCCGGTCGATCCCGAGCTCCTCGGCCGCCAGGTCCATCAGCCGTTCGATCGCGAAGATGCCCTCCGGTGCGCCGAAGCCGCGGTACGCGCCGTTGGCCATCTTGTTGGTGACCGCCAGGACCACCCGCATCGAGTGCTGCTCGATGCGGTACGGGCCGTGCGTCGCTGCGGCGGTCACGAACGCGCAGGCGCCGCCGCTCGGATAGATGGCGCCGGTCCCCGCGTCCTGCACGACCGAGCCGCGCAGGCCGACGAGCCGGCCGTCGTCGCGGAAGGCGCCCTCGAGCACGACCTGCACGTCGCGTGACTGGCAGGCGGCCACCATGTGCTCGTAGCGGTCCTCGAGCCAACGCACCGGACGCCCGAGGCGACGGGCGATCCACGGCACGACGTACTCCTCCGGGTGGATCTCGGACTTCAGGCCGAACCCGCCGCCCAGGTCCGTGGCGACGACCCGGATGTCGCGCTCCGGCAGTCCGAGCACCTGGGCCGCGATGCCGCGCACCATGTGGGGGACCTGCGTCGAGGACCAGATCGTCAGGCGGTCGCCGTCCCAGTCGGCGATCACACCGCGGGGTTCCATCGGCATGGAGCCCTGGCGCTGCACCCGGAACTCGCCCCGCACGACGCGGTGCCGGGCGAACAGCGCGTCGGTGGCGGCCGGGTCGCCGGTGACCGCCTCGCCCAGCACGTTGTCGCCCCAGTCCTCGTAGACGAGCGTGGCGCCCGGGGCGAGGGCGGCTGCAGGGTCGGTCACCGTCGGCAGCACGTCCTGGTGCACCTCGAGCAGCTCGACGGCGTCCTCGGCCAGGTAGCGGTCCGTCGCGACGACCGCGGCGAACGCCTCGCCGACGTGGCGCACCTTGTCCCGAGCGAGCGGGAAGTGGGCGACGGGACGCTGCAGCTCGAGCAGGTCGGGCACTGCGACGACGTCCACCATGTCCGCTGCGGTGACGACGTCGATCACGCCGGGCGCGCCCAGCGCCGCGGCGGTGTCGACGCCGAGCAGCCGTGCGTGGGGGACCTGGGAGCGGGCGAACGCGACGTCCACCATGTCGGGCAGGCGCAGGTCCGCGATGTAGCGGCCTCGGCCGCGCAGGAGCCGCTCGTCCTCGAGGCGGGGTACGGCCGCACCGATGAACCCCGTCGGTCCGGTGGGTTCCTGTCGGTCGCTCGTCACGAGACCTCCGCTCCGCCCGACCGCTACGCCGGGATCATTTCATATAGGATACACGACCTCGCACCCTCGGTCCCCGGGGCGGTTCGGCACTGCGTCGTCAGCGCTCCGGGGACGAGAACGCCCGGATCGGCGACCCGGCGCCACGCCATCGGCCACCATGTCGGGATGGCCGACGCACCGACCGACGGACGCACCCGGGTCGACGAGTACCTGGTGGGGCTGGACCCGCCGGTGCGCGCCACGCTCGAGCGGGTGCGCACGGCGCTGCAGAAGGTGCTGCCGAACGCGGGCGAAGGCATCACCTACGGCATGCCGACGTTCCTGCTGGGCGGCAAGGGGGTCGCCGGCTTCGCCGGGTTCGCGGACCACTGCGGCTACTACCCGATGAGCGGTGACGTGCTCGCCCGTGCGGGGGACCTGGTGGACGGCTACGAGGTGTCGAAGGGCGGGCTGCAGTTCCCGATCGGGGGGAAGCTGCCGGTGACGTTGGTCCGGCGTCTCGTGCGGCTGCGCTTGGACGAGCTCGAGCAGGTGCGGAACGGTCCCGTCGTGGCGTACTACGACGACGGCACGGTGAAGTCGACGGGGCGCATGAAGGACGGGGTCATGACCGGCGCCTGGGAGTTCTTCCGCAAGGACGGTTCGCTGATGCGCAGCGGCCGGTTCCGCGCCGACGAGCAGACCGGCACGTGGCGGACCTTCCACCGTGACGGGACGGTCGCCACGACCAAGGAGCTCTGACGACCCGGGCCGCTGGTCGTTCCGGTCTGCCCGCTCCGTGCTCCCTTCACATCCTCGGGTGCGGTCGTGCGCCGTGAGCGCGCAGGATCACACCGGAAGACCGCACTCCCGCTCGACGGTCGGTTCTTTCGGAGCGATCGTGCGCGCTCAGCGCCTAGATCGGCGCCAAGAGATGGGGCGCGTCAGATGTCCTCGTCGCCGAACTCGATGCGACGGAACTCCTCGTCGCTGAGCCGATCCTCGGGTGCCTCGTCCTCCTCGGCGCGGCGGCGGTTGCCGAGCACAGCGACGAACGCGACGACCAGCACGAGGCCGGCCAGACCGAAGATCAGGAATCCCATCGGCCCATCCGAGCACAGCCGTCGATCGTTGTCATCGTCCGCAACGGATGACGGGCGGCGACGGACCGATCCGCCGGCTCGTGGAGGAGTGCGTCAGCGAAGATGCCGATCATCGGGTCGAGGTCCGACGGCTCGTGGTTCGGATCGTCGAGCGCGAGGAAGATGGCGACCGCGGCATCAGGCCGGGTGGCGATCAGCGCCCGGAGGTCGGTCACACCGTCGGTGACGATCCGTGTCGTCCCATCCTCGATGCCGGTGGGCAGCTCGTGCGCTGCGTCGCCGCCCGCTCCGACTCGTCGGAGCACCGGAGAGAGCAGTCCGGTCGAGAGCGCCATCGCGAGCCGCCAGTCGACAGCGGCTTCGGAGCGGAGCGGCGGCCGGTCTCGTGCCAGGAACGCGCCCTCGAGTGCCTCGAACGCGGCGTCGCCGGCCAACTCGACGATCTGATCTGCCCGGTCCTCGAGACGTCGCGCGACCTCGTCGCGGAGCTCGTCCTTCGGATCGCGCACGGCGGGACGGTACTTCGCACGACCCGCGTCAGGACGGGAAGTCGGTCGAGGCGCTGCGTTCACGCCAGGCGTCGACCTCGGCTCGCTGCGCCTCGGCGGTCAGGTCGTACGCGAACAGCGCGTCCGAGCCGAGCAGGAGGAACCGGGGCGGCGAGTCCGACTCGACCGCCTCGATGAGCACCTGCGCCGCCCGGTCGGGGTCGCCCGCCTGGGTGCCGTGCGAGGTGTCGTGCTCCTTGCGGCGGAGACCGGCCGTCTCGGCGTAGTCATCGATGGCCGAGGGTGACTGGGTCAGCGAGCGTCCGGCGAAGTCCGTGCGGAACGCGCCCGGTTCGACCGTCGTGACGCTGATGCCGAGCGGCTCGAGTTCGTACGCCAGCGAGCCGGAGATGCCCTCGAGCGCCGCCTTCGACGCCGCGTAGTAGCCGGAGCCGGCGAAGCAGAGGCGTGCGCCGACCGACGAGATGTTGACGACGGCGCCGGAGCGGCGACCACGCATCCCCGGAAGCACCGCCTTGAGCAGTGCGACCGGACCGAACACGTTCGTCGCGAACAGCTCGGCGACCTGGGCATCGTCGCCCTCCTCGATCGCCGCGCGGTAGCCGTAGCCCGCGTTGTTGACGAGCACGTCGATGCCGCCGAAGTGCTCCTCAGCGCTGGCCACGACCGAGCGCACCTGCTCGTGGTCGGTGACGTCGAGCGAGAGCCCGAGCGCACGGTCGGGGTGCGCATCGACCAGGTCCTGCACCCGCGCCGCGTCACGAGCGGTGACCACCGCCGAGTGCCCGGCGTCGAGCACCGCCGCGGCGAGCGAACGTCCCAGTCCGGTCGAGCAGCCGGTGATGAACCAGGTGGCCATGGCGTCCTCGTCTCGTCGTGGTCAGACCGACTGGACCGTATCGCTGCGTCGAACCCTCACTCGGCTTCCGGTCGGTCCGTGGCGAGGAGGCGGTGCGCCTCGTCCTCGGTCACCTCCCGCAGCGTTCGCCTCACGTCGTACCCGTCGAGCCACCACGAGCCCTCCTCCTGGTCGATGAGCACCGAGATGGCGCTGGAGTGCTCGCCCCCGCCCGGCATCCGCGGGTGCGGGTACGCCAGCTGGCCGACGGCGGTCATCTGCGCCCATCGCTCGAGGACACGCTCGAGGCCCTCGACCTGCCGCCGTCCGTCCGGGGCGACGTCGGTCGGAGGCGGCAGCACTCGACCGGACCACCAACGCGTCACCTGCGGCGGCGTCGGCTCCGCCGGCCACAACTGGACGAGGAGCTCCTCCTCGCTGTTGCCGTCCTCGTCGAGTCCCTCGAACCGGCCGGGGACCAGCCCTCGCCAGGCCACCCGGAGTCGCAGCGGCTCGTCGCTCACCGGGATCGTCGCGTCGGCGACATCTGCGCCCCAGCTGTAGAACTCGACGTCGCCGCCCCGGTCGAGCGACACCTCGGCGACGTGCTGCCACTCGTCCGCAGCTTCGGCCGGCGGTTCGTCGGTGGTCTCGACTCGAACTCGTGTCGTGCCGTGGCGACGCGTGGTCCCGATGTAGACGAAGCCTCCGTTCGACCAGAGGCACTCCTGGTGGCCCACCGAGGGAACGTCGGCCGAGGCCCAGTCGCTGCCGGCGCGCCGTGCGTAAAACTGGCCGAAGTCGACCTCGATCTGGGCCTCGACGACCCGTGGACGGTCCATACGTCGACGCTATCCACGACGACTGCGACGACGAAGGCCCCCGCCGGAGCGGGGGCCGGGTGAGTGGAGCGGGTGACGAGAATCGAACTCGCGTATTCAGCTTGGGAAGCTGATGTTCTACCATTGAACTACACCCGCGATGCCTTGCGGTGACTGGGATCTGGGCCTCTGAGCACCCATCCGGTCCCGCAGCTGCGGTGCCGGTTCCGAGTCGGTGCGCATGGTAGCCGGACCCGCTCCACCGGGTCACTCCGGCTTCCTCACGCACCTTCCCCACGCCGTCGCCATCCCACGATCGAGGGCTCCCACGGCGCTGTGTAGTCTCCGGCTCCGAGCGGAGGATCCCCACCCGATGAGCGACGTGCCCAGCCCGAACGGGCCGGACATCTACACCGAACCCGATGCCGATCCCGACGGTCTGGCCAACCTGGGTCCGCTCGCGGGCCTCGCCGGGATCTGGGAGGGGACCACCGGCACCGACGAGCACCCCGAGTCCTACGGCACCGGCCGCGACGTCTTCGTCGAGCGCTACGAGGCGCAGCCGATCGATCCCCAGACCAACGGCCCGCAGCTCCTCTACGGGCTGCGCTACCACACGCACATCGTGAAGCCGGGCGAGGTCGAGACCTTCCACGACCAGGTCGGGTACTGGCTCTGGGACGCGGACGCCGAGGTGGTCACGCTCTCGCTCGGCATCCCTCGGGGCCAGGCGCTGCTCGCGGCCGGCCCGGCGACCGCGGATGCGACCGAGTTCGAGCTCCACGCGACGATCGGTCAGGCCGTGCACGGCATCACGTCCAGCCCCTTCCTGGACCGCAACTTCCGCACGACGAGCTACCGGATCCACGTCACCGTGCACGACGACGGCACCTGGTCCTACGAGGAGGAGGGGATCATGGAGATCCCCGACCGCGCCGAGCCGTTCCGCCACATCGACCGCAACACGCTGCACCGCGTCGCCGCGCCGACGCCGAACCCGCTGGCCCTCGCCGCGGCGACCGCCGCTCCGTCCGCTCCCGGTCCTGCGGGCGACGGCAGCCTCGGCATCGGCAGCCTGCGCGGCCAGACCCAAGGTGCCGTCGGCGGCCTGCGCTGACGGCAACGCACCCTCGCACCGTCGCCGGGTTCGGCAGCGACCGCCACCGAAACTACGGTCACGCCCCATGATCCTCGCCGACGCCTCGATCCGCTCACTCGTCGACGAGGGCCGCCTGGTCATCGACCCCTACGACGCCACGCTGGTGCAGCCGGCCTCGGTCGACGTGCGCCTCGGCACCCAGTTCCGCGTCATGCGCAACAGCCGGCTCACCCACATCGACCCGATGCGCGACGACGAGAAGCTGATGGACACCGTCGAGGTGCCCCTCGACGAGCCCTTCGTGCTGCACCCCGGCGAGTTCGCGCTCGGCCACACCGCCGAGCGCTTCACCATCCCCGACGACCTGGTGGGCATCGTCAACGGCAAGAGCAGCCTCGGCCGCCTCGGGGTGCAGGTCCACGCGACCGCCGGCTTCGTCGATCCGGGCTTCGCTGGCGTCATCGTGCTCGAGCTCTCGAACGTCGCGAACCTGCCGATCCTGCTGCGGCCCGGGATGAAGATCGCCCAGATGGTCTTCGAGCGCATGGATCGTGCCGCCGAGCGCCCGTACGGCCACCCCGACCTCGGCTCGAAGTACCAGGGCCAGCAGGGCGCGGTGGCGTCGAAGTACGCCGAGAACTACCCCGACCGCTGACCCGATCGACACCCCCGGTTGCCGATCACGTCTCGACCGCTCGACCTGGCGTTGGTCCCAGCGGCCGCTCGTTCGCCCTCTCGAGGTGTCGCTGAGGCCCGTCGGTGGGCCTGGACGACCGCTCGACCCGAACACGCACCCAACGCAGCGCGGCGCAGCGAGCCGCCGTCAGCTGGCGCGGCGGACGCGCTCGTGAGCGCCGTCG
>JAFAFZ010000058.1 GCA_023423215.1 Actinomycetes bacterium | reverse complement strand
CTCGGAACGAATCGACCGCTCCGCGAACGGTTCGTTCCGAGAGGTCGGCGGCCGCGCTGATCGGGCTGTCCACCGCGCGGATCTCGGAACGAACGGACCGTTCCGCGAACGGTTCGTTCCGAGTTCGGTGGCAGCGTGGGCGGGCGGCTACCAGCCGTCGCGGTGCACGACGCGGCTCAGGTCGCGGCGGGCGCCCGGCCGGAAGTCGGTGCCGAGCGTGTGCGCGACCGGGATGAGCGCGCCCTGCATCACGTCGTCGGGGATGCCGAGCAGCTCGGCCGCCTCCTTCTCGTGCAGCAGGTGCAGCGTCGTCCAGCAGGTGCCCAGGCCGCGCGCCCGTGCGGCCAGCATGAAGTTCCAGGTCGCCGGCAGCAGCGAGCCCCACATGCTCGCCTGGATCATCACGTCCATCCCGTCCGTGCGCATGTTCAGGCACGGGATCACCATGACGGGGACCTCGCCCATGTGCTCGGCCAGGTACTCGGCCGAGTCGATCACGCGCTTGGTGGTCGCGACGTAGTCCGGGTCGTCGGCCGGCAGGTTCGCCTCGGCGGCGGCCCGGTCGCCGTAGAAGACCTGGAAGCCCTGCCGGTACAGCTCGCCCAGCCTGGCACGCTTCTCGGCGTCGGTGACGACGACGAAGTGCCAGCCCTGGGCGTTCGAGCCGGTCGGCGCCTGCGCGGCCAGCTCCAGGCACTCGTCGATCAGCTCCGGCTCCACCGGGCGTGACAGGTCCAGGCGCTTGCGGACCGAGCGGGTGGTCGAGAGCAGCTCGTCGGGGTCCAGGTCCAGCAGCGGGTGTGCGCTCATCGGGCACCTCGCAGCAGCACGCCGGGACGGGCGCCGGTGTCCTCGCCCTCTCGGAAGGTGACGACGCCGGACTTGATCGTGGCGACGTAGCCGTCCGCCCGCTGCAGCAGCCGCGAGCCGCCCGCCGGCAGGTCCGAGGTCACGTAGGGGGCGCCGAGCTGGAGCCGTGGGTAGTCGATGAGGTTCACGTCGCCCAGCATGCCCGGCTCGAGGGTGCCCCGGTCGCCCAGGCCGTACAGGCGCGCCGTGTCGTGCGTCTGCTTCTTGACGACCTACTCCAGCGGGAGCGTCTCGCCCCGGCTGCGGTCACGGGTCCAGTGGGTGAGCATGAACGTCGGCATCGAGGCGTCGCAGATCACCCCGCAGTGGGCACCGCCGTCGGCCAGGCCGGCGGCGGCGCGTGGGTGCAGGAACATCTCGCGCACCGGGTCCAGGCTGCCCTCGGCGTAGTTCAGGATCGGCACGTAGAGCAGACCCCGGCCGCCGTCGGCGAGCATCGCGTCGTACGCGACCTCGAGCGGCGTGGTGCCGTTCGCCTCCGCCAGCCCGGCGAGCGAGCGGTCCGGCCCGGGTTCGTAGTCGGGCGGGTCGCCCAGCAGGAAGGTGCGCTCGTAGGCGCCGGCCAGGCTCTGCGCGGTCACCTCGTCGGGCTCCCACCCGAGGATCGCGGCGCGCACCTCGGGTCGGCGCAGCTCCTCGACCAGCTCCTCGTCGGACAGCCCGCGTGCCTTCAGCTCCTGGTACGCGGGGAAGGCGTCGAACAGGCCGTAGGTGGTGTGGTGGCCCGACAGCAGACCTGTGGCGCGCCCGGCGACCTGGGGCCAGATGTCGGCGCCGTCGTCCGCGGCGGCGAGCGACGCGTCCATCAGCTCCTTCCACAGGCCCGGCGCGGCATCGACCTGGATGAGCGCGAAGGTCACGGGCCGGCCGATCTCGGCCGAGAGGCGCCGCATCCAGTCGACCTCCTGGATCGGGCCGACGACGTCCTCGCCCGCGGCGCCCTGCGGCGCGAGCTCGAAGATGCCGGTGCCCAGCTCGCCGAGCGCCGAGCCGATGCCGAACAGCTCGTCCTCGGCCGCGAAGGTGCCGGGCACGGGCTCGCCGTCGATCGCGACGTGGGCGATGGTGCGAGAGGTCGAGAACCCGAGCGCGCCCGCCGCCACGGCGTCGCGCACGATCTCCTTCATGCGGGCGATGTCCTCGGGTGTGGCGGGCTCGTTGCGCGCCCCGCGCTCGCCCATGACGTAGGCGCGCACCGCGCCGTGCGCGACCTGCGTGCCGACGTCCATCGTCCAGCGGCGCGGCTCGAGCGCGTCCAGGTACTCGGGGAAGGTCTCCCAGTCCCACTCGATGCCCTCGGCGAGCGCGGTGCCGGGGATGTCCTCGACGCCCTCCATCAGCCCGATCAGCCAGTCGCGGCGTTCGGGCACGACCGGCGCGAAGCCGACGCCGCAGTTGCCCATCACCAGGGTGGTGACGCCGTGCCAGGCGGTCGGGGCCAGCACGTCGTCCCAGGTCGCCTGGCCGTCGTAGTGGGTGTGGATGTCGACCCAGCCGGGCGTGACCAGCAGGCCGGTCGCGTCGACCTCGTCGGCGCCCTCGGGCGCGTCGACGGTGCCGGGCTCGCCGACCTGCGCGATGCGCCCGTCGCGGATCGAGACGTCGCCGACGAACGCGTCGCGTCCGGTGCCGTCGACGATGGTGCCGTTGCGGATGACCAGGTCGGACATGGACGCTCCTTCGCGCACGGACCGCCGACCCCCCGGACGGCGACGCGGCCATGGTCGCACTGTGCCGCCCGGCACAGCAACGCTGTGCACCCTGCACAGGGGCCGTGGCGGGGCCGACCCCGTCAGCCCAGCGCTGCCGAGGTGCGCGCCGCGGCGTCCCGCACCACCCGCGCCAGGCGCCGCAGCTCCCGACCGGAGACCGGCTCGGTGAACCCGATCAGGTTGAAGCTCATCGACACGTGCCCCGATGCGTCTCGCACCGGCGCGCCGATCCCGTGCACCGGGTACGCGGCCGCCGGGTCGAGACGGGTGATCAGGTGCTCGCCGTCGCCGTGCGCGACCAGCAGCTCGTGGAGCCGACCGTCGCGCTGGGGAGACGGCCGGTCGTCGACGACCTCGGTGAGGCGGCCCAGGTCGGCACGCGTCGGCCGCGCCTCGACGACGAAGCCGCTGCGGCGGATGGCCCGCAGCTGTCGGCGCAGCTGCTCGTGCTGCTCGGGGGTCCCGACCGGGTCGAGCGACAGCCAGTGGTCCACCTCGGCCGGCGCACCGAACGCGAAGAACAGCGCGCCGAGCGGCGGCACCATGGGCACCGTGTCGCCCAGGCGCATCTCCGGCGGACCCTCGCCCTCGTCCCACGTGTAGGCGACCAGGCGGGCGTGGTCCCCCTCACGCGCGAACGCGCAGCACGGCAGCCCCGTCGTGCGCGACACCTGCGCCATCTCGGCACGCGCGGTGGCCAGGTGCGGGTAGCGGTCCGCGGCCACCCGACCGGGCGCGACGAGCGCCGGGCCGAGGTGGTAGCGGCGGTCGGTCGGCTCGCGCACGAGGAAGCCGCTGGTGGTCAGCGCGGCGAGCATGTGCACGCACGTCGAGCGGTCCATGCCCACGTGCCGTGCGATCTCGGTCAGCGTCGCCCCCGAGGTGGTCTCGGTGAGCATCTCGATGACGCCGACGACCCGCTCGGTCTGGGGTGAGGGGCGCGGCACGGTTCAGCCCGGTCCCGACATCGGCGTCCCCGCCGGCTCGCGCCGCGGCACCCGGTCGACCTTCCAGTAGCCGCGCACCACCGTGCGGGCGCGTGGCACCCGGCGCTCCTCGAAGAGGTGCCGACGCAACCGCTGCACGCCCGCCGCCTCGCCGGCGCCCCAGATCCGTACGCCGTCGGGCAGGTCGAGCGCACGCACGGCGTCGAGCGCCGCGTCACCCGGCGCGCCGTCCGACGGCTGCACCACCGTCCGCACCTCGAGACCGGGGTGGTCGGGCCAGTCGAGCGCGGCGGCCGGGTCGCGCACCTCGTGCACGAGCACGACCCGCGCGTGCCGGGGGAGCCGCGGGCCCAGCGTGCCCATCGCGGGTGCGGCCGACTCGTCCCCGACGACCACGAACGCCGTCGCGTCGGCATCGACCTCGTAGCCGCGGCCCGGCCCCGACACCGCGCACGGCGTGCCGGGCACCGCGCTGCGGGCCCACGCGGACAGCGGTCCGCCGTCGTGCAGCACGACCTCGACGTCGAGCTCCTCCGCATCGTCGGAGGCACGTGGAGCGAGCGGGGTCAACGTGCGCAGCGGTGGTCGCGCCCCGTCCGCCGCCAGGAACTCGTTGCCGTTCCAGGTCGGCAGCACGACCTCGTCCGCGCCGGGCTCGGGCAGCAGGACCCGGACGCTGGCTGCGGGCTCGTCGCCCCGCAGGGCGCCCAGGCCCGGTCCCGTGAGCGTCACCCGCACCAGGTACGGCGTGCGTGGCTCGGTCCGCACCACGCCGGCCCGCACGAAGGCCGGTGGTTCTCGACGGGTGCGCAGCTGCTCGGTCTCGGGCCCCACGGCGCCGATGGTACGACGAAGCCCACCGGGTAGGTCCCACCCGTGCGCCGCCGAACCGATCGCCAGGAAAGATTCGCACTCGGGAACCGATCGCTGACGCCGAACGACCACCAGATGAGCGCACGAGGACGCGCGTGCACCGTGACGTGCCAGGGGAGCGAGGACGCACCATGACCGAGCAACGAGCCAGGCGACTGCCGCCACCCGCCGTCCCGACCGTCGAGCAGCTCGGTGTGGCGCCCCGCCGCCTGCTCCTGCGGGGCGTGGTCGGGCGGTGTCCGGTGTGCGGTGGCGGCCACCTCTTCCGGCGGTGGTTCTCGATGGCGGACGACTGCCCACGCTGCGGCTTCCACTTCGAACGGGTCGAGGGGCACTGGATCGGTTCCATCGCGGTGAACACGGTGCTCGTGATGGGCGCCATGTTCCTGGTGCTGATGGGCGTGTCGCTGCTGTCGTTCCCCGACCCGCCGCCGCGGGCGCTGATCTTCGTCGAGATCGCGATCGCCGGGCTCGGTCCGGTGGTGGTCTTCCCGACCTCGCGCACGCTCTGGACCGCGATGGACCTGCTGATGCGGCCGCTCACCCCGGGCGAGGTGTCGCCCGACCGGCTGGTCGCTCCCGCTCGCGCCACCGGCCGTCCGACCGCCCGCGTACGCTCGGTGGAGCCGCACCGGAGGACCTGACCCTGACCACGCACCCGCCCCTCGAGATCGTGCGCGACGCCCCCGTCGAGCGCA
>JAFAFZ010000047.1 GCA_023423215.1 Actinomycetes bacterium | reverse complement strand
CGCTCCGTGACGGGTCCGCCGTGGAGGTCCACGACGTCGGCGTCACGGAGCGGTCGCCCCGGGGAGCGGAGTGCGGGGCTCGGCTCAGGCCGCGGCCTGGTGCAGGACGGCGATGCCGGTCAGGTCGAAACCACCCGAACCGGTCGTCTTGTGGGCGTCCAGGATCTGACGGCCGAACGAGTCGAGGTACGTGTCGCCGACGTTCGGGTAGTCGGCGGCGCCCACGACGTCGACGAGGCGCACGTGGGTGATCGCGGACAGGTCCACGGCCCCGTTGCGCACCGCCGCCTTGTTGCGCAGCGCCGTCAGGTCGAACGGCGTGCCGAAGCCCGCCTGGTCCTTGCCCGCGAGTCCGCCGAGCTCGCGGGGGTCCTGGAAGCCGAAGGCGCCGACCGCGCCGACGCGGCGGCTCGCGGAGTCGAAGCGCACGAAGTCCGTGCCGTTGCTCGACACCTCGACGTGGGCCAGCTCGGTGAAGAGCAGCTGGCTCGTGGCGCTCTGCAGGAAGCCGTTCTCGAAGACCGCGAAGTCGCTGCCCGCGCCGTCCGTGATCGGCGAGGCGAAGGTCATCGTGATGCGACCCCCGTTGCCCAGGACCACCAGGCCGCTCGAGGCGCTGCCGTAGCCGCCCGCCGGGGTCTGGAAGCCTGCGGACACGTCCGCACCCGGGGTGTACTCGCTGTGGCCGGTCGCCCAATCGAGGATCGACGTGCTGGCGACCGGCACGGCGGGCGAGTCGGCGTTGATCGGCGCACGTCCGGCGTAGGTGGCGCGCACGTCGTACACCGCGTCGAAGGTGTCCGCCACGGCGCAGTCGTCGGAGGCGGCGCGGGCGAGCACGCGCGTCGGCCCGGCGAGGCCGGTGAGCGCTCGCGTCGAGCCCTCGGTGAAGACGGCGGTCGACGGGTCGTCGCCGGCCGGCAGCACGGCGGTCTCGATCGGACCGCCGCCCGGGAGGGTGAACGGCAGGACCTCGTCGTCGTCGATGGTGCTCAGCACGGGCGCATCGGGCACCTCGCACTCGGGCAGCTCGGGAGTGTGGTCCGCCAGCTGCGCGACCGTCACGCGGGGCGCGACGCCGTCGAACGACGGCGCCCACGACCAGCCCTCGACCGAGCCCTCGGTGATCGGACCGTCGCCCACGCCGACCGGGCTGAAGTCCCAGGCGGTCGCACGGTCGGGCGACTTCCAGTAGCCCCAGTAGCCGCCGGTGAGCCAGCAGAACGGGTAGCCCTCGGAGGGCAGCCCGTCGATCGTGCAGACCGCGCCGGGGCCGGCCTGGTCGCCGACGGTGAAGCCGGTCGCAGCCAGGGCGGCGAGGCCGTCGGCCTGCTCGCCGGGGGCGCACCCGATCTTGACGGTGTTGTCTAGCGCCGTGAAGTCCACGACGACGGTGACCCCCGAGCCGGGCTGGCACGCCTGGCCGGTGACCACCGGCTCGACCGGCTCCGGCACCGTCGAGGTGGTGGTCGTCGTCGTCGACTCGGTGGTCGTGGTCGTCGACTCGGTGGTCGTCGTGGTGGAGCCGGGCGTCGTCGGCACGCACGCCGCGACCATCGCGCCGACCACCAGCATCAGGGAGAGGGCCGCGCTCGACCGGAGCGTCCCTCTCGTGAACAGCCTCTCGCGAGGACTCATCGCATCGCCTTTCGTTGGCGAGGACCTCGATCGAGGGTCTCGGCTCCGAACAGGCGGGGGTCGGGTGGCCCGTGGGGCGACTCGGCACGACCGTGCGATTCCGAGCTCCCGTTCCGCAGCCCTCGACGGATGATGTGGAGCTGTTCGCGCCCGGGCGGGCATTCCGACTCGTCACGACCCACGAGGGGTCGGGACCTACGGTTGCGGGACAGTGCCGGGATCCGACCGGCTTCCCCCACCCAGATGCGTGTTCCCGTCGACCACAGCGGTCGACGGCGGCGACACTAGCGAGCGGCGTCGGCACGTCCCCCATCCGGCGGGCGCACCGGACGCAGGTCACACCGACCTGACCGAACCGGGTGCGGTCGTGCACGCCACCGCATGCACCTCCCTCCCCACCCGGTTCGGGTCACGTCCCGATCAGGCGCCGGTGACCGGATCGAGTCCCAGGGCGACCCGCCCGCAGAACTCCTCCTGCCGCGCAGCCGGCAGCGGGTGGTACAGCACCCCGTGCACGTCGCGCAGCAGGCGGCCGATGCCGCTCGCCGACGCGTACGCCGCGCCGCCCCCGGCCTCGAGCGCCCAGCGCACCGTGTCGATGCAGGCCTCGGCGGCGACCGACTTGCGGGTCAGCTCGGCCGCGGCGAGCTGCAGGTCGTTGTCGAAGTGCAGGTCGTCGCTCATCGCGATCATCGCGGCGACCGAGTCCCGTGCCGTGGCCAGCGAGTTGCCCATGCGCCCGACGGCTGCGACGGTGCCGGGACGGTCGGCGTGTCGCGTGGCGAGCTCGGTGGCCCGCTCGGCGGCCGACTCGGCGACGCCGACGTAGGTCGACATGATGAGCGGCATCGCGGCGCCGATCACGATCGCCCACACCGGGTGCCAGACCCCCGCCGGTCGCACCAGCGGGACCGCGGCGTCCGGCACGAACACGTCGGTGAGCACCACCGTGTGCGAGCCGGTGGCGCGCATGCCGGTCGTGTCCCACGTCTCCTCGATGCTGACGCCCTCGGCGCTGAACGGCAGCGACGCGTGCACGACCTGGGGTCCGTCGGGCGAGTCCTCCCAGCGCACGCTCGTCACCAGGATGTCGCCGGCGGGAGCCCCGCTCGAGGGCGCCTTGCGACCGCTGATGCGGTAGCCGCCGTCGACGCGCTCGGCGCTGCCGTTCGACTCGATCCAGTCCGCTGCGCCGGTCGAGACCAGGACCAGCTCCTGCTCGGCGAGCTTCCCGAGCACCGGCGCGGGCAGGCCGTGGTGGTGCCGCCAGACCTGCGCCGCCACCAGGTGCGTGTGCATGGCGAAGGTGAGCGAGGTCGCCGGATCCCCGTGCGCCAGCTCGGCGAGCACGGCGCAGGCCTCGGCGTGGGACGCTCCCCCGCCGCCCAGCTCCTCGGGCACGAGCATCGACATGAAGCGGTGCTCCTTCAGCATGGCGAGGCCGTCGTCGACGAACCCGCCGGTCTCGTCCAGGCGGGCGGCCTCGGCGGCGAGTGCCGGCACCAGCTGCCGCGCCTCCATCAGCCAGCGTGAGGTGGACGGGACCCCCGTCCAGTGGCGGCGGTCCGTGGCCTGGTCCGCCGTGGTGGTGCTGCGTTCGGTGAGAGACATCTCCTCGACTCCTTGTCGCTCTCGTACGTGCTCGTACGTCGTCGTTCTTCCCGGGTTCGACCGTACGGAGCCCGGCGAGGCGCACCCAGTGCAGGATCTGGACCGGGGTGGTCACGGATCTGGACCGCCCTCTCGGAGCGCTGGACCTCCCTTGGCAGGGCGGGACCGCCCGGTGCTCCCGCAACCGCGTTCGACGCAACCGTGCAGGGGCCGACGACGGAGGAGTCAACGACGACACGGCACGGAACTAGGGTCGATGCGTCCGAGGGGGTGCGTCGTGACCGACGAGACGAAGGGCTACGGCCAGTACTGCCCGATCACGCGGGCCGTCGAGGTGCTGGGCGAGCGGTGGTCGCTGCTGATCGTGCGGGACATGATCTGCGGTGCCACCAGGTTCAACGACCTGGCCCGGGGGAACCCGGGCCTGTCCCGGTCGCTGCTCTCCAAGCGCCTGCGCCAGCTCGAGCGTGCCGGCATCGTCGAGCACGTCGGCGACGAGTACCTGCTGACGCCGGCCGGCAAGGAGCTCGACTCGATCGTCATGGGCCTCGGCGTGTGGGGTGCGAAGTGGCAGTTCGGCGACCCGCGCGACGACGAGCTCGACCCCGAGCTGCTCATGTGGTGGGTGCACGACCGCCTGGACCTCTCGCAGCTGCCCGACCGACGCGTCGTGCTCGAGTTCGACTTCGTCGACCAGTCGCGACGCTTCTGGATCGTGCGCGACTCGGGCGGACCCTCGGTGTGCACCTACGACCCGGGCTTCGAGGTCGACGCCCGCATCCGCACCGAGCTGTCGGTCCTGTACGAGATCTGGTTCGGGCAGCGGGACCTGCGCGCCGAGCTGCGAGGCGAACGTGTCGAGCTCGACGGCCACCCGACCGTCGTGCGGCACCTGCCCGAGGTGCTCCAGCTCAGCATCATCACGCCGATGATCGCCGACGTCGTGCCGATGGCCGGGCCCCGGACGTGACGAAGCGGGGCTCCGAAGCACCGGAGCACGACCGGATGATCGGGAGACCGTGCGAGTAAAATTGTTCACTCTGGGTGGGTGAGCAGTCGATGTGTACGACATGCGCCGCGCGATGCTCGCCCTCCTGCCGCTCGTCCTCGTCCTCTCGGCCTGCCAGACCGGTGTGACCATGTGGGACCCGTGTTCGATCCCGCTCGGCGGTGACCCGACCGCCACGGACGGGACCTACGTGCT
>JAFAFZ010000657.1 GCA_023423215.1 Actinomycetes bacterium | reverse complement strand
ACCTCGACCTGTTCAAGCAGGTGAACGACCGGTTCGGGCACGGCGCGGGGGACCGGCTGCTGTGCGAGGTCGCCGACGCGCTGCGCGCCAGCGTGCGTGGCGTCGACCTGGTCGCACGCTTCGGCGGTGACGAGTTCGTCGTGGTCTGCCCCGACCTCGAGGGCGAGGAGCACCTCGAGCAGGTGCTCTCACGGGTGCGCGCCGCGGTCGACGCGCTCGGCGAGCCCGAGCGGCCGGTGTCGATCAGCATCGGTGGCGTGCTCAGTCGGCCCGGCCTCGGCTGCGACGAGATGGTCCGACTCGCCGACGAGTCGATGTACCGCGATAAGCGCAGACGCCACGCCGACCGCGTGACCTGACCCGCTCAGGGCAGGTGTGCGATCAGGGAAGGTCGGCGCTCAGGCAGGTGGGCGATCAGGGCAGGTGGGCCCTCAGGGCAGGTGGGCGATCGCTTCGTCGAACACGCGGAAGAGGGCGGGGCCGGACTTGTCGTCGCGGGCCAGGACGCCGTGGCGGCGACAGCGCGCCAGCAGGTCGCGGGCGGCTCGACCGGGCCACGGCTTGGGCAGCAGCTCCGGCGGGAGCAGCGGATCGCCGTCGAAGCACTCGTTGAAGCGGATCGCGATGTGCAGCGCGCCGGGCAGGAAGTCGTGCTCGGTCAGCCGCTCGCCACGGCGGCGCATCGCCTCGAGCGACCCCGGCACGTCGCGGTAGGTCTCGATGAAGCGGGCGTAGCGCGCTGCGACCTCGTCCAGGGGCCAGAGCTGCGCCGCCAGCCGCCGGGGGTCGCTCACACCCTGGACGACCAGGTCGTCGGTGCTCATCGTCGAGACGTGGTCGGTGATGCCGAGGCGAGCGGCCTCGGCGGTCACGTCCGCCTCCCAGCGGTGCGGTGACACGTACAGCCCCGGCTGCAGTGCCGCGCCACCGAGCGAGAGCACGTGGTCCCGGAAGGCGTCACGCGCCGTGCGCTGGGACTCCGGGATGGCGAACGAGACCAGCCGCCAACGGCGGTCCCAGCCGCGACCGGCCGCGTCCTGGGCGTAGGCGAGCAGGTGGCGCTGCTGGGTCACGTCCAGGATCGAGTGGCCGGCCGGCGTCGCGGTGAAGGTGGCGTCGCGGCCCTCGCCGACACGGACGAACACGCCCTCGGTCACGAGGCGGCGCATGCACGAGCGCACGGTCTCGATGCCGATGCCGCACTCGGTGGCGACCCGGTAGAGCTCCGGGCCGTGCACGGTGCCGTCGCGGTGCGCCAGGCCCAGCACCATGAGGCGCGTCGGCAGGATCTCCTCGTCGCCGAGGAAGCTCGGCGACCGACCGTCTCCCGCGTCGTCGCGGACGCCGACGGCGGCCTCGTCCACCGGGCCGGTCGTTTCGCTGTCGGTCGTCGCGCTCACGACCGACAGACTGTCGCTGCGGTGCAAGAGCTGTCAATCGGGCGCCGCAGCTCGGGGCGCTGGACGAGCGGGGGTGGCATCGGTACCGTCCGACCCCGAGAGCTCACCCGTGTCGGGTCGAGCGGGAGAGGGGGCGGGCGTGTCGCTGCTGGACAAGGTCAAGGGGCGGTTCGAGAAGGCGAAGCCGGTCATCAGCGAGTGCGCGATCGTCGTCCGGCCGCTCCCGCTGATCGCGGACGAGGTCATCGAGGCGGGCCCGGACTTCGAGTTCAAGATCGTCTTCGATCCCACCGACCGCCACCTGCGACAGATCGAGCCCGCCGAGCGCCTGGAGCTCATGAAGGGCCCGTTCGCCCGCGGCGCCGTCGTCATCCTGGCGATCCACAAGCCGACCGATCGGGCGATCGGCAAGATGTGGCTCATCACCGAGTCGCCGATCCCGGGCGACGGCCGGCGTGGGCTGCTGCCCATCCAGCTGGCGAAGGACGAGGCGTTCCTGTTCGACCTGTGGGTGAACGAGGACTTCCGACGGGGAGCCGTCGGCATCACGATGGCCTACGAGATGGGCGCCGCCGCCGACCAGTACTTCCCCTGGCTGCGCTGGGTCTACGGGTACGCGCACAAGGACAACGAGGCCTCGATGCAGCTCATGTGGCTCATCTACGGCATGTGGACCGTTCAGGACATCAAGGAGATCCAGTTCGGCGACTACCGCGTCGGCGTGGTGCCCGGCTCCGACCACCCGAAGTTCGGCCCGTTCTCGAAGAAGGGTCGCCACTCCGGCGACGGGTTCCAGATGCCCGGACGCCCGCGCAGCGGCGACGGCTACCGGGACTACCACCACAAGGGCGGCTTCGCCCGCCGCACGGTCGAGACCGAGGTGTCGGACGGCTGGATGTGGCCCGGCCCGGAGTGGTTCGACAACGACCACCCGGTCGGCAACGACGGCCGCCCCGCGACCCCCGAGACCCTGCCCCGGGAGATCGACCTCTAGCGGCTCCGCCGACGGCGCACGGTCAGCCGATGTGCAGGCCGTGCTCTCGCCGGGGGCTGCGCCCCCGGACCCCATCGACGTCCGGCTCGCTGGCGCTCGCGCGGCCGTTGCGGCCTGCGACGTGAGCTCCGGGGACGGTCAGCCGATGTGCAGGCCGTGCTCTCGCCGGGGGCTGCGCCCCCGGAC
>JAFAFZ010000341.1 GCA_023423215.1 Actinomycetes bacterium | reverse complement strand
CTGCGCGCCAACCTGGTCTACGCGAAGCCCGGCGCCACCGACGACGAGCTGGTCGCCGCGCTGCGTGCCGCGCAGGTCTGGGACCTGGTCGCGCAGCTGCCCGAGGGCCTGGACACCGTGGTCGGCGCCCGTGGCCACCGGCTCTCGGGCGGTGAGAAGCAGCGCCTGGCCATCGCCCGGCTCCTGCTGAAGGACCCGTCGGTCGTCGTGCTGGACGAGGCCACGGCGCACCTGGACTCGGAGTCCGAGGTCGCGGTGCAGGAGGCGCTGTCGCACGCGCTGGTGGGGCGCACCTCGCTGGTCATCGCGCACCGCCTCGCGACGGTGCGTGACGCGGACCTGATCCTGGTCGTCGACGACGGCCGCATCGTGCAGCGCGGCACGCACGAGCAGCTGCTCGCGTCGGGTGGGCTCTACGCCGACCTGGTCCGCACCCAGCTGCTCGGCGGCGAGGCCGGCGGCGGCACGCTGGAAGCCGTCAGCGCGAACTGAGGCCACTCAGCGAGATCTGGCGGTCCGCCGTGGCGCGACCTCGCCGGGCAGCCAGATCTCGGGTGGAGGGGGCGGTGCGGGCGATGCGGGTCGGGGCGTCGACGGTCAGAGCAGGTCGAAGGTGCCCAGGTCACGGATGGCCTGCGCCGAGCGCGACGACATCGCCAGGAACATCTCGTCGCCGCGGTCGGTGACCTCGCCGTACGCTGCGCCGACGATCGTGATGAGTGGGCCCTGCAGCATGCCGAAGCGGTAGTCGTCCCAGCACTGCTCGAAGGAGTGGTCCGTCACCCCGTGCGCGACGAGCGCACCGTGGTACTCGGCGACCAGGTCGCGCTCGTGCCGTCGACGCAGCTCCGGCTCGAGGCCCGTGCTGAGGAAGTAGGCGACGTCGCGGCCGGGCAGGCCCAACGTGATCGTCTGCCAGTCGACGGTCGCCACGGGGTCGTCGCCGTCGCCGAACATCAGGTTGTCCAGGCGGTAGTCGCCGTGCAGCGGGGCGAACCGCTCGGACCGGGCCAGGATCCACGTCGGCAGCAGCTCGGGCACCCGGTCGAGCAGCTCCCGGTCCTCGGCCGAGATGCGGCCCTCGTAGCGCTCCAGGTAGCGGTTCGTCGCGTCGCGCATGACCAGGCCGATCATCGTGGCGCCGTCGCCCGCGATGATCTGCATCCACTCCATGTCGGTCAGCGTCGGGTCGCACCAGCGGGGACCGTGCAGGCCGGCCAGGTTGCGCACGGCCAGGCGGGCCTCGTCGACGCCGCACCCGAGGATCTGGTCGCCCTGCTCGCGGGGCGCGAGGTCCTCGAGCAGGAGCACGAACCGGGTCCAGTCGGTGCTGATGGCGGCGTAGTGGCAGCGGGGCGTGCGGGCGGCCACGGTCGGCGCGAGCGCCCGGTAGAACTCGACCTCGGTGTGGTAGATCCCGGCGACCATCGCCCGCTTCGACTCGTCCGCGGTCGGCAGCTTCGCGACCAGCGTCGAGGGCAGGTCGCTCTCGCCGTCGAGGTCCAGGTGCAGGCGGATGCTCGTGCCCATCTGACCGGTGCCCACCTGCTGGCGTCGCACGTCGCGCACGGTCACGTCGTGGCCGGCGGAGCGCAGCGCCCCGGTGAGCCACTCGGGTGTGAGCAGCTCCTCGCGATCGGCGATCTCGTCCATCAGCTGCTCCGTCCCGGGTTGGCCGCCGCGTGGGCGGGAGGGTTCGGCCGAGCCGCACGGTACGCCCGGACGACGGGCGCGAGCTCGGTGGGCGTGGCGCCGTGCAGGATCACACCGTCCGCCCCCAGGTCGAACTGGCCGAGCACCCGGGCCGCGCACTGCTCGGGACTGCCGGTCGCAGCGGCCTCGAGCCACTCGTCCGGCAGCAGCTCCGAGATCTGCTCGAGCTGCTCGGTGGTGGCCACGGCGTCGATCGCGCCGCCGACCGAGGTCACGCGCTCGTCGGCCCGGAACCGCTCCAGCACCGCCGGGTCCCAGCCGTTGACCCGCACGAGCACGTCGCCGTAGCCCTGGAGGTAGGTCGAGAGCCGGCCGACCATCTTCTTCAGGCGCAACGCCTCGTCGAGGTGGTCGCCGACCGTGGCGAGCACCGACCAGATCCGCACCGCCTCGGGGTCGCGGCCCGCACGCTCCGCGCCACGGCGCACCGCGGCGACGCTGGCGGCGAGCGCCTCGTCCGAGAAGAAGGTGTGCAGCACGACGCCGTCCGCGACGCCGCCCGCGAACTCGAGCGTGCGCTCGCCCAACGCGGTGATGACGACCGGGATGTCCTCGTCGAAGGACGTGTCCAGGCACAGCATCGGGTACCGGCCGGCCGGGCCGTCGTGGCCGAACACCACCTCGCCCTTCCACAGCCGACGGTAGAGCCCGATGGCGTCGGCCATCTGCGCCATCGTGATGTGGGGCAGCCCCATGATGTCGAAGAGCGGGTCGAAGCCCCGGCCGAGTCCGAGCGCGAAGCGGCCGCCCGTGAGCCGGTGCATCGTGACGGCGAAGGTGGCGGTCACGAGCGGGTGACGGGTGTTGTGGTTCGTCGCCGCCGTCGCGACGCCGAGCGTCTCGCTCACGGCTCCGGCCGCCCCGCTGAGCGTCGCTGCGTCCTTCGCGTTGAAGCGCTCGGAGATGAACGCGGAGCCCAGGCCGAGCTCCTCGGCGTCGCGCACCTCGTCGACCAGGTCGCGGGGAGCGCCCGAGTGCCCGGCGAGCGTGTAGAAGCCCAGCTCCCCGAGCTGGCGCGTGGTGTCGGACATGCGAAGGTCCCCCGATCGTCGCGACGTGTCGGAGGCTAGCCCTCTGCTCCGGACGACGTGGACGTTCGTCTGGACACCTGTCCGATCAGGTGGAGCTGCTCCCGCGGCCGGGACCGCCGCCGCCGGGCCCACGACCGCCGCCGGGGCCACCGGCCGAACCGCTCGACTCGGCTTCCGGATCGATGCCGAGGACGAGCAGCGCCCGGGTGCCCGACAGCGCGGCGTCGGTCGCGGCGTGGGCGAGTGTTCCCTCGGACTCGGGGTCGCCCGCGATCGAGTCCTGCGCGTTGGTCGTGTCCGGGGTGCCGTGGGCGGCGTAGGGCGGCTGGCCGAAGACCTCGTCGCTCAGCCCGTCCTCGAAGTAGATCTGCGAGGTGAGCACCGTCGTGTCGTCCAGGTGGACCTTGGTGTGGACGTGCACGGCACGACCCCGGTACCAGCCCGGGTAGTTCGTCACGAACTCGACGATCCCCTCGCCGTTGGCGCGCTGCGAGCCGCGCAGGAAGGTGGTCCCCGGGCCCGCGTCGTCGGCCGTGCCGCCGTCGGCGTAGGCCGAGTAGTCGCCATCGGTGTCGCAGTGCCAGATCTCGACCATCGCTCCCGCCACGGGCACGCACGACTCGTCGACCACCTGGAGGCCGAGGCGCAGCGGGTGGCCCGGAAGCTCCTCACGCACGTCGCGCCGCTCGATCTGGGACTCGGTGGGGTACGGGCCCTCGGTCTGCTGCGGTGAGAGCAGGCAGGCGCCGAGAGCGGCGAAGTCGGCGGCGGTGAAGACCGTCTCGTCCGGCGTGCCGGTCGACAGCTCCGACCCGGTCCCGCCGGGGGACCCGGCGTCCGAGTCGTTCGTCGTGCTGCTCGCGCCGCCCCCGGACGACGTCGTCGTCGAGCCGTCGACCGCCCCCGATCCGTCC
>JAFAFZ010000652.1 GCA_023423215.1 Actinomycetes bacterium | reverse complement strand
CGCCGTTTGACACCGCCGCCGCTCCGTTGGGATCGTCATCCGCGTGACCGACACCGAGACCTCGACGATCCTGCCCCGCCGCTCCGCGCTCTACATGCCCGGCGCCAACGACAAGGCGCTCGAGAAGGCGAAGACGCTGCCGACCGACGCCATCATCTTCGACACCGAGGACTCGGTCGCCCCCGACATGAAGGCCGTGGCGCGGGAGAAGGTCGCGGCCGCGGTGACGAGCGGCGCCTACGGCCGCCGTGAGCTGACGATCCGGGTCAACTCGATCGAGACGGAGTGGCACGAGGCGGACGTGCGGTCGGCCGCGGCAGCGGGGCCCGCCGGCATCGTCGTGCCGAAGATCAACAGCGCCGCGGACGTCGCGGCGGTGGAGCGGCTGCTCGAGTCGGCCGGGGCGCCGGACCACACCCGCATCTGGGCGATGCTCGAGACGCCCGCCGCGATCGAGGCGGCGGTCGAGATCGCGACGTCCTCCGAGCGGCTCGAGGTCCTGATCATGGGCACCAACGACCTGGCCAAGGAGCTGCGTGCGGCGCTCGTGCCGGGCCGGCACCCGCTGCTGTGGGGGCTCGCCCGCTGCGTCAACGCCGCTCGCGTCGCCGACAAGGTCATCCTGGACGGCGTGTACAACGACGTGCGCGACCCCGAGGGCTTCGCGGTCGAGGCGCGCCAGGGCGCGGAGATGGGCTTCGACGGCAAGACCCTCGTGCACCCGACCCAGGTCGAGCCGGCGAACGAGGCGTTCGCCCCGAGCGCGGACGAGGTCGAGCACTCCCGTCGCGTGATCGAGGCGTTCGAGCAGGGCATCGCCGAGGGCAAGGGCGTCATCACCGTCGACGGCAAGATGATCGAGAACCTGCACGTCGACAACGCGCGCCGTGCCGTCGCCATCGACGACGCCATCCGCGCGCTCGCCCAGGACTGAGCCCGAGCAGGAACGCCTCCGTGCGCGACGGGCCTGGTGCGATGATGGCCCGATGCGCACCGAGAACCACATCGACGGAGAGTTCCGCCCGGCGGCGTCGGGCCTGACCGACGACGTCCTCGCCCCCGCGACGGGCGAGGTGATCGCGACGGTGGCCAGCTCCGACGCGCCGGACGTCGACGCAGCGGTGGCCGCGGCGCGGCGTGCGTTCACCACCTGGTCCGAGACGACGCCACGCGAGCGGTTCGAGCGGTTGAGCGCGCTCGCGGATGCGATCGAGGCGGACCTGGACACGCTCAAGGAGCTCGAGGGGCGCAACGTCGGCAAGCCCCTGTCGATCATCGACTTCGAGTTCGACCTCACGGTCGACAACTTCCGGTTCTTCGCCGCGGCGGCCCGGTTCATGGAGGGCAAGGCGGCGGGGGAGTACCTGGAGGACCACACCTCGTACGTGCGGCGGGATCCGCTCGGCGTGGTCGCGTCGATCGCCCCGTGGAACTACCCGCTGAACATGGCGACGTGGAAGGTCGGCCCGGCGATCGCGGCCGGCAACACGGTGGTGCTGAAGCCGTCCGAGCTGACGCCCCTGACCGCCATCCGTCTGGCGGAGCTGGCCGCCGACATCCTGCCCCCGGGCGTGTTCAACGTCGTGCTCGGCCAGGGCGAGACGGCCGGCGCCGCGCTCGTCGCGCACCCCGACGTCGCGATGGTGTCGATCACGGGTGACGTGGCGACCGGAAAGCTCATCGCGAAGAACGCCGCGGACACCCTCAAGCGCGTGCACCTCGAGCTCGGTGGCAAGGCCCCCGTGGTCGTGTTCGACGACGCCGACGTCGAGGCGGTCGTCGCGACCCTCGCCGAGGCGAGCTACTACAACTCCGGCCAGGACTGCACGGCACCCTGCCGGGTCATCGCCGGTCCCGGCGTCTACGACGACGTCGTCGGCTCGCTGAGCACGGCGGTGGCCGCGCTGAAGGTCGGCGACCCGTTCGACCCCGACGTGGCGGTCGGCCCGGTCATCTCCGCCGAGCAGCAGGCCCGCGTGGCCGGCATGGTCGAGCGTGCGGTCGAGGGCGGTGCCGAGGTGACCGTCGGCGGGCACGTCGGTGCCGGCGCGGGCTTCTTCTACGAGCCGTCCGTCATCGCCAACCCGTCACAGGACGCCGAGATCGTCCAGCGCGAGGTGTTCGGGCCGGTGGTGAGCGTGCAGCGGTTCGCGGATGAGGACCAGGCGCTGGAGTGGGCCAACGGCGTCGACTACGGCCTGGCCGCGTCGGTGTGGACCCGCGACGTCGGTCGTGCGATGCGCATGACCAAGCGCCTGCAGTTCGGGACGGTCTGGGTGAACGACCACATCCCGATCGTGTCCGAGATGCCCCACGGCGGCTACAAGCAGTCGGGCTACGGCAAGGACATGTCGGCGTACGCGCTCGAGCACTACACCGAGATCAAGCACGTGATGATCAAGTACTGACCGGCCCGCCCCGCACCCGTCGGGTGGGGGGCAGCGGGTCAGGCGTTCTGGCCGGCCTGGTGGCGAGCCACCAGCTGTCGGGCGATGACCTTGAGGCACAGCGTCTCGTCGGCGCCCTCGAAGATCGACAGCACGCGGGCGTCGACGAAGAGCCGGCTGACCGTGTACTCCTCGGCGTAGCCCATGCCGCCGTGGATCTGCATGGCCTCGCGGGTGACCCACTCGGCGGCCTTGCAGACGTAGGCCTTGATCATCGACGCCTCGAGCGCGCCCTCGCCCTTGGCCATCAGGCGGGCGACCTCGTAGGCGAACTGGCGGGCGCCCTGGATGGTGATCGCCATGCGGCCGAGCTTGGCCTGGGTCAGCTGGTACTCGTGGATCGGCTGGCCGAAGACGTTGCGGTCGATGGCGTACTGGCGGGCCTCTTCCAGCGCCGCCTGCATGACGCCGAGGGCACGGGCCGCGGTCTGGAGTCGGCCGTTCTCGAAGCCGGCCATCTGGTAGTAGAAGCCCTTGCCGATGCCGCCCTCGAGCCCGATCAGGTTCTCGTCCGGGACGAACCAGTTCTCGATCGCGATCTCGTAGGAGTGCATGCCGCGGTAGCCGATCGTGTCGATCGGGCGGCCCTCCATCTTCGCCGGGCCGCAGGCGCTGTCCGAGGTGAGCTCGAAGCCGTGGGCGTCGCCGCGCTCCTTCGGCACGATGAACATCGACAGGCCGCGGTGGCCGATCGAGCGGTCGGGGTCGGTGCGGGCCAGCACCATCAGGACGTCGGCGCGGGCCCCGAAGGTGCACCAGGTCTTGACGCCGTTGATGAGGTACCCGCCGTCGACCTTGGTGGCGGTGACCTTCACGCCGGCGACGTCCGAGCCGTAGTCGGGCTCCGTCACCGCGACGGCGTTCATGACCTCGGCGCTGGCCAGGCGCGGCAGCCACTCGAGCTTCTGCTCCTCGGTGCCGCCGGCCTCGAGCGCGCGAGCCAGGATCTCCGGTCGGGTGATGAGCGAACCGCCGGCGCCGAGCGAGCCGCGGGAGAGCTCCTCGGTGGCGACGACCATGCCGATGTAGTCGGACTCGTCGCCCGAGGCGAAGCCGCCGTACTCCTCGGCGATCGACAGGCCGAAGGCACCCATCTCGGCCAGACCGGAGATGATGTCCTCGGGGATGTCGGCGTTCTCGCGGTGGATGTGCTCGGCGATCGGCTTGAGCTTCTCCTCCGCGAAGCGGCGGAAGGTGTCCTGCACCATCTCGAAGTCGCCGGAGAGGTGGCGGGGCCCATCGGTGTCGACCAGCGCGGCCAGGAACTCGGGCGCCCGGTACGTGGCGACGAACTCTCGCACGCCGTCGAGCGCGTCGTCGGGCACGTTCCACTCGCGCTCGCGGCCGAAGACCTTGCCGGCCAGGTCGGCGAGCACGTCCGCGGTGAACGCGGCGGTCACCGCGGCTTCGGTCTCGCCCTTGCCGCCGTAGGACAGCAGGCCCCGCGCGGCCATGACGCCGGCTGCTGCGTGGGCGACGTCGTAGGCGAGCACCTGGTTGTCGTCGATGCCGTCGGCGGCGAGTCGCGCGATGGCGGCGTCGAGCGCCTGCTGGGCGGTGTCGAGCGCGGCGGCGGCAGAGGTCAGATCGATCGGGTGGGCCATGGGGTCATGGTACCGAAGGGGTCTGGACGGCTCCCAAGCCGACGCCGTCCGGTCGTGCGCGTCAGCTGCCGGCGACGGCCGCCTGCCCGAGCGGGGGCTCGTGGGTCCCGACGCGGCGTGCCGGGTGCGAGCGGGCCGCTTCGGCCAGGAAGTCCTCGAGGTCCGGCAGCGACATCGGCATCGCGAAGTGGAACCCCTGCGCGCTGTCGCACCCGAGCTGGCGCAGCGCCTCGAGCGCACCGGGCGTCTCGACGCCCTCGGCGACGACGTGCAGCCCGAGGTTGTGCCCGAGCTCGATCACCGAACGCACCAGCGTCGTGTCGCCGTGCTCCAGGTCCGCGATGAAGCTCGGGTCGATCTTCACCTCGTCGAGGGGCAGCTCTCGCAGGTACGCGAGCGACGAGTAGCCGGTGCCGAAGTCGTCGACGCTGAGCCGGACGCCGAGCAGGTGCAGGCGGTGCAGCGTCTCGAGCGCCTGTGCCGGGTCCGCGGTGAGCTGGGTCTCGGTGAGCTCGAAGCAGAGCGACGCGGGCGGGAACCCGGTGCGCTCGAGCAGCTCGGTCACCCAGGTGACGAGCATCGGGTCGTGCAGGTTCCGCCCGGACAGGTTGATGTTGACGCTCAGGTCGGCGGCCCCGTCCAGGTCGCGCAGGTCGGTGGTCGCACGCTCGGTGACCAATCGGGTCAGCGGGGCGATCGTGCCGGACACCTCGGCGAGCTCGATGAACTCGCCGGGCGGCAGCAGGCCGCGCTGGGGGTGGCGCCAGCGCACGAGCGCCTCGACGCCGAGCGTCTGCAGCGAGGTCAGGTCCAGCCGGGGCTGGTAGTGCACGACCATCTCGTCGGACTGCACCGCGGTGCGCAGCTCCGCCAGCAGCTCGAGCTTCGAGCTGCTGGCCAGGTCGTGGCCGGTCGAGTAGCGCACGATGCCGCCGCCGGCCTCCTTCGCGGTGTACATCGCCCCGTCCGCGTGGCGCATGAGCGTCGCCGCATCGTCCGCGTGGTCGGGGTACACGGCGATGCCGATGCTGGCGCCGACCTGCAGGCGGTACGCGTCGATCTGGAAGGGCTCGGCGCTCAGCTCCTGCACCCGCTCGGCGACGCCGTCGGCGGCGTGGCCCGCACCCGGTCCGGTGAGCAGGATGGCGAACTCGTCGCCGCCGAGCCGGGCGATGGTGTCGCAGCCGCGCAGGTGGCGCGACAGCCGGCGCGACAGCTCGACGAGCAGGCGGTCGCCGTACTCGTGGCCGAGCGTGTCGTTGACCTCCTTGAACTGGTTCAGGTCGATCATCACCAGGGCCGTCTGGTGCTCGGCGTCGCCGACGTGGGCGGCGGCGGCGTCCTCGTGCGTCGCGAGAGCGGTGGCCAGCCGGTCGTTGAACCGCGCGCGGTTGGGCAGTCCCGTCAGGTGGTCGTGCAGCGCCTGGTGGCGCAGCGTCTCCGCGGCGCGGGCGCGCACGGTGACGTCCTCGAGCGACACGCCGATCGACTGGTCCGGCAGGGCGAGGGCGCGCAGCGAGTAGAGGCCGTCGCCGTGGCCGATGCGGAGCTGGGGGTGCTCGAGCGGGTCGCCGGTCCGAGCGACGTCGGCCAGGCGGGCGAGCACCTCGGCGGACTCGGGGAGCAGGTCGACCAGCAGCCGCCCGGTGGTGAGCGCCGGTTCGGACCCGACCAGGCGCGCCGAGGCGGGGTTGCCCGTGACGACGCGCAGCGAGGCCGGGTCGTCCAGGTCGTCCAGCCGCAGGATCGCGAGCGCCAGCGGGATGCCCTCGATGAAGTCGGCGTAGCCGCGCACCGAGCGCTCGGCCTCGGTGCGGGCGGTCTCGTCGATGACGACGCCGCGGCGGTGGGCGACGCGGCCGTCCGCGTCGAGGGTCACGGCGATGCGCTCGTGCAGGTGCCGGGTGCGGGCGGCCGAGTCGCGCAGCCGGTAGTGCACCTCGACGTCGTGGCCGGCGGCGACGCGGTGCCGGCTCTCCATCAGCTCGCCGATGTCGTCGGGGTGCACGTGGCTGGCCAGGAACGAGAAGCTGCAGAACTGGGCGGGCTCGTAGCCGAGCAGGTCGACCACCCGGTCGCTCACGTACTCCGCGTCGCCGCGGGGTCCGCGGCCCTCCCACACGACGACGTCGATGCCGTTGACCAGGTCGTTGTACCGGGTCCTGCTCTCGATCGAGACCCGGGCGACGTTCGCCAGGATGACGGTGCCGAGCGCCGAGGTGATGAGCCACGCGACCCACGAGGCGAGCCACAGGTCCGGACCGCGCCACAACCCGATCGCCAGGAGGGCGACGCCGGTGGCGACGACGAGCTGCACGGTCGTGCGCCGTCCGAACCAGAAGACGTAGAGCGTGGTCATCGAGACGATGACGACGATGCCCACGGTGTACGCGATCGGGACGAGCGCCACGATCACGAGCGCCGTCACGAGGTCGGCGACGGCGATGGCCGAGGGGATGGGGCGGCCCTCGCGCATGCGCCACCAGAGGGCGAAGTTGCTGAGCAGGCCGGCCATCGCGGTGATGGCCGCCAGGAGGAGGCGGTCGGGGCCGAAGACGGCGAGCGAGGCGAGCGCGGCGGGGATCGCGACGGTGGCGACGAGCCGCGCCCGCAGGACGTGCCACCAGAAGTCGCTCCGATCGGTGCGGTCCGCCGCCGAGGACCACTCGTCGTCGCCGTCGCCGATCCAGGCG
>JAFAFZ010000332.1 GCA_023423215.1 Actinomycetes bacterium | reverse complement strand
TGGCTCGTGCAGGAGTACCTGCAGGGCGTCGACCTGTGCAGCTGGAGCGTCGTGCACCACGGCGAGGTCGTTCTGCACTCGACCTACGAGCACGCCCTCGAGATCGACGACCGGGGTGGCATCGTCTTCGAGTCGGTCGACGCGCCCGACACCCTCGCCGCCGCGCAGAAGATCGCCAAGGAGCTCAACTGGCACGGCCAGGTCAGCTTCGACTTCCTGCGGACCGAGGACGGCGTGCACCACCTGGTCGAGTGCAACCCGCGCCCGACCGACGGCTGCACGCTGGCGACCGCCGAGGAGTTCGACGCCGCCCTGTTCGGGGAACGCCCTGCCGAGCCGGTCGTCGTGCCCGCGGGTCGCAAGCGCGAGATCAAGGAAGCCGTGCTGCGCGACATGTTCGAGCACCTGGGCCGGCTGCGGTCGGACCTGAAGGCGGCCAAGGGCGGGGCAGACGTCTACGGCCAGCCGCACGACCACCTGCCGCTGCTCTACACGGCGTTCACGCTGCAGCACATCAAGGCGTACCGCGAGGCGATGGGCATCGACCACAAGTCTCGCCAGGACCTGACCGCCGCGCAGTTCTTCGACGTCTCCTGGGACGGCGAGCCGATCACGTGATCGCCGCCATCCTCCTGTCGCTGCTCGCCGCGCTGCTCTTCGCGCTGGCGTCGGTGCTGCAGCAGCGTGGAACGGCGTCCATCGCGGACGAGGACGCGCTCGGCGCGGGGATGCTCGCGTCACTCGTGCGGCGACCGGTGTGGGTGGCGGGCATCGTGGCGGACGTCGCGGGCTTCGGTGTGCAGGCCGCGGCGCTCGCGGTCGGCAGCCTGCTGCTGGTGCAGCCGT
Organism: Actinomycetes bacterium; assembly: GCA_023423215.1. Lineage (GTDB taxonomy): Bacteria > Actinomycetota > Acidimicrobiia > Acidimicrobiales > Microtrichaceae > JAFAFZ01. The sequence continues at coordinate 4,423 of JAFAFZ010000332.1, read as the reverse complement.
TGCTGGTGACGACGCTGCTGTTCGCGCTGCCGATGGCGGCGCGTGTGGCGCACCGCAACCTGACCGGTCGGGAGTGGCTGTGGTCGGGGATCCTCATCATCTCGCTGGTGCTGTTCATCGTGATGGGGGAGCCGACCAAGGGCCTGGACCAGCCGTCGTTCCGGTCGTGGCTGCCGACGATCCTCATCATCGTGCCGCTGGTGGCCGGCTGCGTCTTCGGCGCGTCGGGGCTGCCGCACGGCACGAAGCGCTCGCTGGTGCTCGCCATCGCGGCGGGCGCGTTGCTCGGCGTCTCGGCGCCGCTGACCAAGACGGCCATCCACGGATTCGACGAGGGGATCGTCGCCGGCCTGCGGGGCTGGGAGTTCTGGGCGATGGCGCTCACCGCGTCGCTCGGCACCTTCTGGCAGCAGTCGAGCTACCAGGCGGGGGACGTGCAGACGAGCCTGCCGGCGGTGACCGTGTTGAAGCCGATCATCGCGATGGCCCTCGGGCTGACGATCTACGAGGAGACGCTGAAGGTGGGCGGTCTCGGGGACCTGGTGCTGTTCGCGTCGATCCTGGCGATGGCCGTCGCCACGGTCATGCTGGGTCGCCTGGCCGCGCCGAACGTCGAGCCCGCCGCTGCGCCGCCGACCAGCTCGGACGGATCGGCGTCGGTGCCGTCGCCGAGCTGACACGGCCGGGCGGAGCCGTTCGTGCGGACCCACCCGTGCTGATCCGTCCGGGTCAGTCGGGTGCCGGCAGCGCGGCGAGCTGGGGCACGAACCCGTCCAGCAGGTAGGGCAGGCTGAGCGCGCTCGAGAACTGCAGCGCGTCGTAGTCCGATCCCTCGATGAAGATCGAGCGACCCTCGGCCACGGCCGGGATCGCCGAGAGCACCGGATCGGCCTCGATGCCGGCGCGCTCTGAGGGCGAACCGGACTGCCAGACGATCACGTCCGCGTCGAGCACGTCGGCACGCTCCTGGCTGACGGACCCGTAGAACTCGTCGCCGGCGATCTCGTCCTGCTCCGCCGGCACGCGCAGGCCGAGGGCGCCGAAGAAGCGCGTGCGGGCGTCGTCGGTCGCGTGGAACGGGTACTCGCCCTCGTACGCGGGACCGGAGAGCGTGATCGTGCGGCCCTCGAGCTCCGGATGCTGCGCGACCACCTCGTCGAAGCGCTCCTCGAGGTCGTCGACGATCTGTCGGGCGCGGTCCTCCTGGCCGAAGGCGCGTCCCGCGATGAGGGTCTGCTCCTGCCACGGGGTGCCGAAGGCCGGGAACCCGGCCGGCTGCACGACGGTCGGCGCGAGCTGGCTCAGCGTCTCGTACTCCTGATCGGTCAGACCCGCCGTCACTGCCATGATCAGATCGGGCTCCAGCGCCGCGATCTGCTCGAAGTTCACGTCCTCGCGGGGGAGGATCTCGGGATCGGCGTCGCCGGCGGCCTCGTCGGCCCAGGGGAAGAACACGTCGTCCTCGGGGCCGAACGCGTAGCGCACGGCGACCGGCTCGACGCCGAAGAGGACGAGCGAGTCCTGCTCGGTGTACCCGAGCGAGACCACCCGCTGCGGTTCGGCGGGGATGGTCGTGCTGCCGTAGGCGTGCTCGATCGTCACGGGGTAGGCGCCGCCCTCACCCGAGGGCGCGTCCTCAGCCTCGGTGGATGCCTCGCTCCCGGAGCAGGCAGCCAGGGCCAGCGCAGCGACCGCCACCGCTGCCGCCAGCACGGGGCGGCGCGTTCCGGGACGGCGTCGGACTGATCGGCAGGGCACGCGCGGTGGTGTCATGCCGCCTTGCTATCAGATGTCAAGCTTGCTTACTCACACCCGAGCCCTCGTGGTTCGGCCATCATCGTGACGGCGCGGCGCCGCCAGCGCTGCGCAGGACGATCGGAGGGTGCGGTGACCAGGATCGTGGTGGGTGTCGACGGTTCCCCCAACGCCGAGGCCGCGGTGCAGTGGGCGCTCGGCGAGGCGTTGGCCCGCGAGGGGGAGCTGCGTCTGGTGCGCGCCTGGCAGGACCCGTACCGGTGGACCGATCCGGAGGTGATCCGAGAGGTCCACGGCGACCTGCTCGCGCAGGAGGCGTCCGCGCTCGACGTCGTCGCCGACCACCTGCAGGCCGCGCTGCGTCGACCCGTGGACCGCGCCGTGGTGCTCGGCGCGGCCTCCGAGGTCCTACGGACCGAGGCCGAGGCGGCGGACCTGCTGGTGCTCGGCACACGAGGTCTCGGCGGGTTCGCCGGCGTGCTGCTCGGATCGGTCGCGACGCAGCTGTCGCAGCACGCGCCGTGCCCGCTCGTGCTCGTCCCGCTGCCGGGCGAGTGACCTGCGAGATGCGCCCATCGACCGATGAGTCCCGGATGCCGCCGACGTCGACCTGCACATGCGCACGCTGATCGTCTCGGAGTTCACCACGCTGGACGGGGTCATGGAAGCTCCGGGCGGCGAGCCGTCCCACCCGCACACCAACTGGGTCATGGACTTCCAAGGGGACGAGCAGGTCGAGCTCAAGTACCAGGAGGTGCTCGACGCCGGAGCGCTGCTCGTCGGGCGGGTCACCTATGAGAGCTTCGCCGGCGCGTGGCCCGACTACGAGGGCCCCTTCGCCGACCGGATGAACTCGATGCCCAAGTACGTCGTGTCCCAGACCCTGGAGTCGGCCGACTGGAACGGCACGACGGTGCTGGCGGGCGACCCGGTCGACACCGTCGCCGAGCTGAAGCAGGGCGAGGGCGAGGGCGGACCGATCCGGTGCACGGCAGCTGCCGGCTGGTGCACACCTTGCTGGACGCCGGCCTGGTCGACGAGGTCCGGCTCGGCGTGTTCCCGGTGACGGTCGGCGCCGGCTTGCGCGTCTTCCCGGACACCCTGCGCAAGACCACGTGGCGGCAGGTCGAGTCGCGCACGCTCGACTCGGGCGTGCGGTTCGACACCTACCGCCAGGCCTGACCCGGCCCCGTCCGCCATTCAGCCCCACACGCCGCGCCCGCCTCGAACTCGGAACGGATCGACCGTCCTGCGAACGGATCGTTCCGAGAAACCGGCGCCTGTCAACGAGCTCGGAACGAATCGACCGTTCCACGAACGGATCGTTCCGAGAACGCAGCGCCCGTCTCGAACTCGGAACCAATCGACCGTCCTGCGAACGGATCGTTCCGAGAACGCGGCCGCGGAGGCTGTGTGCCGCGAGCCGGCCCTGCTCGATCAGTCCTCGAGGACGCCCGGGTCGTCGGGCACGTCGACGGCGTGCAGACGCAGGACCTCGAGCGGCACGATCTCGAGCGCTCGCTCGTGGGTGCAGGCCAGCACCACCGGCGCCGCGGTGCCGTCGCGGTGCGCTCGCAGCCAGTTCGCCGCGGTCACGCACCATCGGTCGCCGGGGACCAGCCCGGGGAAGCGGAACCGCGGCATCGGCGTGGTGAGGTCGTTGCCGATGCTGCGCTGGTGCTCCAGGAACTCGGCGCTCATCACGGCGCAGATGGTGTGGCTGCCCAGGTCCTCGGGCCCGGTGCTGCAGCACCCGTCCCGGTAGAACCCGGTGACCGGGTCGGTCCCGCACGGCTGGAGCACGCCACCCAGGACGTTGCGCTCCTCGGCCCGCTCCGGTGTGCCCGGCACGTCGCTCATCCCGTCAGTCTCGCGGACCGGCCGGGGGCGTGGACACCGTCACTCCGGGCGGAACGCCTTCCCCTGCGCCGCGAGCGTCTCGCGCAGGATGCTGACCGCCTTCGGGCCGACCCCGTGCAGGCCGAGCACCCACGCCTCGGTCACCCCGGCCAGCTGGTCGAGCGACTCGATCCCTGCGTGCAGGAGCGCGCCGGTCGCCGGACGGCCGATGGAGCTCGGGAGGTCGTGCACCCCGCCATCCTCGCGCCGCGGTCAGCCGAGCTCTCGCTGGAGCCAGTCGAAGACGACCTCGTTGTGCACACGGGTCGCCATGGGGGAGCAGTGCCCCCACCGTCCTTGCCCGACGCGCCATCGGTGCGGCGGGCGACCCGGCACTCGCCGCGTAGCCTCCTGGCGGTGCGACCCGAGGTGCTGCAGGCGATCGAGGCGACGCTCGCGACGTCGGTCGTGGGCAGCGCTCGCGTGCACGGCGGCGACACGGCCGCCGCGTTCCGCCTCGACCTGGCGGACGGTCGACGGGTGTTCGCGAAGACCCATGCGTCGCCGCCCGCCCACTTCTTCGACACCGAGGCGGTCGGGCTGCGGTGGCTGCGCGAGGCGCACGCGGTGGCGGTGCCCGAGGTCCTGCTGGCCGACGACTCCCATGCGGGCGGCGTGGACGTGCTGGTGCTCGAGTGGATCGACGAGGGTCGACCCGGGCCGACCACCGAGGCTGACCTCGGTCGTGGACTCGCGGCGTTGCACGCAGCGGGCGCACCATCGTTCGGTCGCATCGACGGCCGCACCACCGGGTCGCTCGGTCTCCCGA
>JAFAFZ010000238.1 GCA_023423215.1 Actinomycetes bacterium | reverse complement strand
CGTCGTCGTGGTCGACGAGGTCGTGGTGGTCGTCGCGCCCGGGGTCACGGTCACCGTGGCCGTCGCGGTGGCGGTGTCGCCGTCCGCGTCGGTGACGGTCAGGTTGACCGGGTAGGTGCCCGCCGCGGCGTACGTCACCGACGGGGTGGCGCCGGTCGCGGTCTGGCCGTTGCCGAAGGTCCACGCGTAGGTGGCCGGTCCCTTGCTGACGACGGAGTTGCCGGCGTTGAAGTTGACCGTGAAGGGCGCTGGGCCGCTCAGCGTGCCGGGCGTCGAGGCGATCACGGGGCTGATCGCACGGTCCAGGATCGGCAGGGTCTTGCCGGCCAGGACGGCGGCGTTCTTGCCGGCGATCGACGGCAGGCCGACGTTCTGGTTGATGGCGCCGTTCAGGTCGACGATGCCCTGGTTGCAGCCCGAGGCGCCGGGCACCGCGAAGCTGTTGTTCACCAGGATGGCGGTGCCGCCGACGGTGCTGTACTTGAAGCCGGTCAGCGACGGGTTGGAGCCGACCGCCGGGACGAAGCCCGTGGTCAGGGCCAGTGAGATCGGGGCGGCCGCCGTGCCGATCGAGCAGGTGCTGTTCAGCAGGTTGCCGTTCACGTAGCCGGACATCTTCGCCCGGAACTTCACGTTCAGGACCATGTCGCCGGTGATGGGGTTGAGCACGCCCGTGGCCGGCGCGGTCGCCAGGATCTCGACCTTCGGGTAGTCGCTCAGGCCGTTCAGCGGGTTGGTGATCTTGATGTACGCCGGCGGGAAGATGATGCCGGTCGTCGGCACCGTCACGTTGCCGTTGGCGTCGATCGAGCCGGTGATCGAGACGTCGATCTTGGGCTGGAAGCCCGGGACCATCTCGTTGTCGTCATCTTCCTTCGGCTGGCCCTGCGGGCCGGCGGCGCACTGGGCGTCGAGCGCATCCACCTTGGTGTCCAGGTCGTTGTCGACGCCGTCCGAGCACTGGGGCACGGGCTGCGGCGTCAGGTCCAGGTCCAGGATCGATCCGATGCGGATCTGGCCGCCGGTCGACTGGAGCGAGAAGGCGCCCGGGTTCTTGACCTTCTGTGCCCCGGCACCGGCCGGGAGCAGCACCGCCGCAAGCCCGAGCACGCCGAGCACCGCCGCGATCGCACGCCAATTTCGCCTCATCGAGAACTCCCCCAGGGTCATCCGTCCACAGCCACGCGGATGGAGCGTCCGAACATCCTTCCGTGATCTCTGAACCACCGTCAAGGAAATGGGCGCGACTGCCCAGCGGGCGCATCTCCGGACGGGAACTTGAGTCGGCGGGTGGAACGGCCGAAGGAAGGGGACGTCCTGCGGTCGCGGCCGCAGTTGTGGAGCTGGCGGGAACAGCGATGGGCCCCCGGACGCGCCTCAGACGCGCGTCCGGGGTGCCATCTTCTCGGTCAGCTCCGGGTCCCGGGTGACGACCGGTTCGAGGGCCTCCTCGACCCGGGCGACCAGGTCGTCGTCGAGCGTCACGTCGAGTGCGCCGACGTTGTCGGCGAGCTGCGAGGGACGGGACGCGCCGACGATCGCGGAAGCGACGTTGTCGTTGCGCAGCACCCACGCGACGGCCAGCTGCGCCATCGAGACGCCGGCCTCGGCGGCGAGCGGGACGAGCAGCTGCACGCGCTCGAGCACCGAGTCGTCCAGGAAGTTGGACACGAAGTTCGCGCCGCCCTTGTCGTCGGTCGCACGCGACCCCTCGGGCACGGGCTGACCCGGCAGGTACTTGCCGGTGAGCACGCCCTGCGCGATCGGCGACCACACGATCTGCGACACGCCGACCTCTTCGCAGGTCGGCACGACGCGCTCCTCGATCACGCGCCACAGCAGCGAGTACTGCGGCTGGTTCGACACGAGCTGCACCTTCAGCTCGCGCGCCATCGCGGCGGCCTCGCGGATCTGGTCCGCGGTCCACTCCGACACGCCGAGGTACAGCACCTTCCCCGCGTGCACCAGGTCGGCGAAGGTCTCCATCGTCTCCTCGAGCGGCGTCTCGCGGTCGAAGCGGTGCGCCTGGTAGAGGTCGACGTAGTCGGTGCCGAGGCGACGCAACGACGCGTGGATCGACTCGGTGATGTGCTTGCGCGACAGGCCGCGGTCGTTGGGACCGCCGCCCGTCGGGAAGTAGACCTTCGTGAAGATCTCGAGCGACTCGCGCCGCTGGCCCTTCAGCGCGGTGCCGAGCACCTCTTCCGCGCGGGTGCCGGCGTAGACGTCGGCGGTGTCGAAGGTGGTGATGCCCAGGTCGAGCGCGGCGTGCACGCAGTCGATGGCGTCCTGGTCGCCGACCTGCGAGCCGTGCGTGATCCAGTTGCCGTACGAGATGGCGCTGACCTTGAGACCTGACCGACCGAGGTAACGGAACTCCATGCCGGCCACGCTAGGTCCTGTCCCTCCGCCGTGGCGGCGCACCCCGCACTGGCCGGTGGTCCGCTGTGGCACGGTGGTGGCGTGTCCGACGTGGTGGTCCCGACGATCGACCTGACCCCGCTGCGCGACCCCGACGCGCCGTCGGAGGCGCGTGCGCGCGTCGCGGCCGAGATCGGCCGGGCGTGCGAGCGCTTCGGGTTCCTCCAGGTCGTGGGCCACGGCATCGACCCGGCGCTGCGTCTCGCGCTGCACGAGGCCGCCGAGCGCTTCTTCGCGTTGGACGAGTCGACCAAGGACCGCATCGCGATGCGCCACGGCGGTCGGGCGTGGCGCGGCTGGTTCGCCGTCGGCCACGAGCTCACCTCCGGGGTGCCCGACGACAAGGAGGGGTTGTACTTCGGCACCGAACTGCCGCCCGACGACCCTCGGGTGCGGGCCGGGCTTCCGCTGCACGGGCCGAACCTGTTCCCCGACGAACCGGCCGAGCTGGGTCCGCTGGTGCTCGAGTGGATGGCGCGCACGACCGAGGTGGGTCGCGTCGTGCTGTCCGGCCTGGCGGTCGGGCTGGGGCTCGAGGCCGACTGGTTCGAGCGCTGGGTGGCCGATCCGACCGTCCTGTTCCGCATCTTCCACTACCCGCCGCCACCGCCCGGGTTCGCCGGGTCCTGGGGCGTGGCCGAGCACACGGACTACGGGCTGCTGACGCTGCTAGTGCAGGACGACACCGGAGGGCTCGAGGTGCGCGTCGACGACCGGTGGATCGAGGTCCCGCCCGCCGAGGACGCGATCGTGTGCAACCTGGGCGACATGCTCGAGCGAGTCACCGGTGGACGGCTCCGCTCGACGCCGCACCGGGTGCGCCTGCCCGAGCAGGACCGCTACTCGTTCCCGCTGTTCCTCGATCCGTCGTGGGACGCGGAGATGGAGCCGATCCCCGGCTTCGAGCCGACCGAGCGTGCGTTGGCCGACGCCGCGCACGGTCGCTGGGACGGCACCGGGGTGCTGGACGTGCAGGGCCCGTACGGGGACTACCTGCTGCGCAAGGTGTCGAAGGCGTTCCCGGAGCTGTTCCGGGCGCACGTCGATCCGAGCTCGGACGACTGAGGGTCGCGTTCGCCCTGCGGACCCGCACTGGCCGGGCGGCGCAGGCGGCGCCGGGCGGCGGCGCTCGGGCCGGCGATCAGACGTTGACGACGTCGATGATGAGGCGGGTCGGGTTCGACAGCGTCGTGACCTTGAAGGGCTGGCCCTCGGTCGTGCCGATCGCCCACGTCATCTGCGCCTCGAAGTCGCTGACCTCGACGACCTCGGTGACCGCACCACCCTCGCTGGAGAAGCGATCGGGACCGTCGTAGGAGCGCGTGACGGTCTCGCCGAGGGAGACGGCCGACGCCGGCGCCATGCGCACCGAGATCGCGCGGCTGCCCTCGACCACGACCTCCTCGCCGGAGCCGTCCTCGATCAACGGGCCCTCGGCGTAGGCGACCTCGTAGCCGGGGAGCTCGCCCTCGAACTCGAAGACCGTGCGCACGTAGCCCTGGTGCGTGCCGACGCGCACGTTGGTGAGCGGCGCGGTCGAGGTGGCGACGGGCGGAGCGATGACGGGTGTCGTCGCCGCGCCGGAGAGGTCGACGTCGACCTCGTCGGGCATCGTGGTCGCGGACGCGTCCTGCTCGGTGGTCGTGGTGGCCTCGGTGGTCGTGGTCGTCGACGCGGTGGTCGTCGTGGTCG
>JAFAFZ010000599.1 GCA_023423215.1 Actinomycetes bacterium | reverse complement strand
GGCACGTCGTGTCCGTCGCCGGTCGGACGTACCGGCTCGGCGAACCGGGCGACCTGGCCGCCGTCGGCGACTGGGACTGTGACGGCACCGCGACCGCCCGCCTGGTGCGCTCGTCGACCGGCGAGGTGTTCGAGTTCGCCGGGTGGGCGACGGCGGGAGGACCGATGGACGGCCCGGTGATCGGCGTGCTCTCGGACTCGACACCCGTCGACCACGTGAGGACCGCTCCCGGCGACGGGACGACGACCGGCTCGTGCGACCGCCTCGTGGTCGCACCACAGGACGGCGAGCCACCGGAGCTCGAGTTCGAGGAGGCGGAACCATGATCAGGACGGCACGGATCGTTCGGACGCTGAGCTGGACGGCGCTGCTGGCGGCGGCGTGGTGGGCGCTCGTCCACGCGGACATCGGGACCTCGCCACCCCGGTGGTCCGCAGTGGACGAGTGGCCCGAGTGGGTGGCTCGGCACGACGTGGTGGACGTCGTGGTCGCCGCAGCGCGGCCCGTCGCCGTCGTGCTGGTCTCGTACCTGCTGCTCGTGACGCTGGCCCAGCTCGTCCCGGCTCCCCGCGGCGGGCGTTGGCGCTCCTGGGTGCAGCGCGCCACGCCGGGCGTCGTCGTGACGCTGACCGCCGGTCTGGCCGTGTCCTCGCCGGTCGGCGCGGGAGCAGCCGAGCCGCCGCCGGGTCCTGCCCCGGACACCGGCAGAGGAGCCCGCATGGAGCTGATCGCACCCGAGAGCGACCCGGACCCGGCGTCACGGACCCAGCTGCCGTGGGCCGACCCGACGACCACCACCACGTCGCCGCCGCCCAGCGTCACCGCTCCGTCGTCCACGACGGTCCCGCCGACCACCGCCCGGCCCACGACGACCTCGCCGCCCCGGTCGAGCACCACCACGAGCGTGCGGCCGAACCGACCGAGCACCACGAGCCCGGCGCCGACCACCACGACCACCCGCAGCCCGACCGCTGATGCGCGGAGCACGTCGCCGTTCGAGCGGGCGATCCCCGACCCGACGCCGGACGGTCCACCGCAGCCGACCCGGGTGGCCGGCCCGACGAGCGAACCGATCGGCTCGACCGGGTCGGTCGACCCGACCTCGGGCGACCCAACCCTGGCCGCCCCGACCGATCCGACGCCCGCCGGCTCGGCGCCGCCACCCGAGACGGCGCGCACGAGCTACGTGGTGCAGGTCGGCGACCACCTCTGGTCCATCGCCGAACACGTGGTGAGCTCGGCCGGCGCGACCGAACCGGACGAGGCGACCGTCGCCGCGTTCTGGCGGGTGCTGATCGACCTGAACCGGGACCGGCTCGTCGAGCCGGACGACCCGGACCTGATCCTGCCCGGCCAGGAGCTCGTCCTGCCGCAGCGGTGAGCGGCCGGGTCAGGCGCGGCGGAGCGGCTCGAACACCGTGAAGTAGTCGACGAGCCGGAGGGCGAGGTCGAGCACGAGCTCGTCGTCGTCCAGGTTCGGGTCGAGCCACGTCTCGGACGCGCGGCGCCAGCGGTCGGCCCGGCCCAGGAACTCGCCCACGACGACCTGGTCGCCCAGCTCGGTGCGCCAGGTCGGCTCAGCGGCGAGCAGCAGGTCGATGACGGCCTGGTTCTCCTCGACCTTGGGGTGCTCGGCGTGGAACCCCACCTCGACCGCCAGCAGCGACGCGCCCGGGACGTGTTGGGCACCGACGACCTGCGCCTCGTAGTGCTCCTTGTCCGGCACCACGCCGCCGAACCACGCCTTCATGCCGTAGCGGTGCGACCGGACCTGCACCGGGCCGAGGTCGGACGGGCTGAGCCCTCGGCAGGCCTCGGCAACACCGTCGAAGAACTGGGGATCCACCCCGACAGCATGCCGGGTCGCACCGACACCGTCCTCGCCGTCGCCGTCGCCGTCGCCGGATCGTGCGTGCACGTGGTCGTCCCACGACCACTGGCGCACACGATCGGCCACGAACTCGACCGAGCACCGCATCGTGCGTGGAGCGGGTCGCTCCACGACCACCAGCACGCACGATCAGGGCAGGAGTGGTCGACCAGCGACCAGATCTGCCCTACTTCGGCGAACGGTGACGACACGACCCCGGACGCGGAGGAGGGCGGAGCAGGTCGCACTGCGACCGCATCCGCCCTCGTCCCCCGCCAGGTTCGCCGCCCGATGTCAGCTCGGCCGCTCAGCCGAGGCGCAGGCCCATCTCCTCGAGCCGCACGTCCGCGGCGTCCTCGTTCACGCCGAGGATGCAGGCGATCGCCCGCATGTCGTCACGGCGGATGGTCAGCACCCGACCGTTGAAGTCCTGGCGCTGCACCTGGATCATGCGCAGGTACCGCGACAGCATCTCGGCCTCGGTGTCGTTCATCTGCTCGAGGCGGGTCAGGTCGATCTTGGCGCCGCCGTCGGCGTCGCGTCGGATCGGCAGGTCGTGGTCGGGCTCGCCGTCGCCACCGGGCAGCAGCTGGTCGACCGGCACCTTGTAGAAGCGGGCCAGACGCTGCAGGCGGGGCACCGAGATGGCGCGCTCGCCACGCTCGTACGCGCCGAGCACGCTCGCCTTGAACTCCTGTGCGGAGATCGACTCGACCTCCTGGAGGGAGAGACGCTTCTGACGGCGGATGTGGCGCAGGCGCTCACCCACGGCCTTGCCGTACGCGTCCCGGACCCCCTCGTCCTCGATCGTCTCGTTGTCCATCCTGTCGACCCCTTCGTCGGCCCGGGGGTGGTCACGCCTCGTGATCACCTCACGCCGATCAGTGCACCTGTCGGCTTCCTCACTCTGCGTCATCATCGACGCGCCATCCATGAGCGGAACTGCCCACGCCCTCACTCAACGTGAGCTTTCCAGACCCTCCCCCACCAGACCAACACGAAGTGCGGTGAGTGCGACACCGACCGCGATCGCTGCGGTCTCGGCGCGCAGCACGTTGTCGGCGACGGCGACACGCTCGGCACCCTCGACCTCGTCCGGATCCCATCCGCCCTCGGGCCCGACGAGCACGATCGAATCGGTGCGTCGCAGCGGCCGGCCGCCCGCGTCCGCGAGCACGGCGCCGGCGGTGCGGAGCTCACCCAGGGACGGCAGTCGGTCCGGCGTCTCGCCGAGTCCGCCGACGGTGGGCAGGTGGAGGCGGCGCGACTGCGCACACGCCTCACGCGCGACCCGGCGCAGGCGTTCGAGCTGCTTGGCGGCCTTGGTCTCGTCCCAGCGCACGACCGAGCGGCGTGCGCTGAAGGGCACGATGTGGTCGACGCCCAGCTCGGTGAGCTTCTGCACGACCAGCTCGGGACGTTCGCCCTTCACCAGCGCGAAGCCGACGGTCAGCCTCGGCGAGGGGACGGGTTCGGTTCCGCGCTCCCCCGTCGGCTCGAGCGACGCCGAGCCGGCGAAGGTCGTCATCCGCCAGCCGCCACGGCCGTCGGTCGCGCACACGACCTCGCCGGCACGCAGGCGCAACACCCGCGACAGGTGGTGCAGGTCGTCGGATGCCAGCTCGGGCGCGTCCAGGTCGTCGACCAGCACCTGGGTCGCGGCGGCACGCCACGGCGCGGCGCCCGCACCCACCTGCGACCTCAGCCCTTGAACGCGGTCTTGAAGCGGGTGAAGAAGCCCTCGTCCGCCGGCGCGACCTCTTCGCCGCGCAGCTCGGCGAAGCGGCGCAGCAGGTCCTCCTGCTCGTCGTCGAGCTTCTTGGGGACCTCGATCCCGACGCGCACCATCAGGTCGCCACGGCCACGGCCGTCCAGGCGCGGCACGCCGCGCCCCTTCAGCTTGAAGACCTTTCCGGCCTGCGTGCCGCGCGGCACGACCAGCTGCTCGACCCCGTCCAGCGTCTCGAGCGACAGGTGCGCGCCGAGCGTCGCCTGCACCATCGAGATGTCGAGGTCCTCGACCAGGTCGTCACCGTGGCGCACGAAGCGCTCGTGCGGCTTGACCCGCAGCCGCACGTACAGGTCCCCGGGCGGACCGCCGCGCATGCCGACCGCGCCCCGGCCGGTGAGCCGCAGGGTCGATCCCTCGTCCACGCCGGCGGGCACGTCGACGGTGTAGGTCTTGTCCTCGATCAGCCGACCGGCGCCGCCGCAGTTCGGGCAGGGCGACTCGATGATCTGGCCCTGGCCGCCGCAGCGACGGCACGCCGAGGCCGACACGATCTGGCCGAGCACGGTCTGGCGCACGACGCGCACCTCGCCGCTGCCCTGGCACTCGGGACACGTCGTCGCCGAGGTGCCCGGTTGTGCGCCGGTCGAGTCGCACTCGTCGCAGGGCACCGCCGTGCGCACGGAGACGTCGCACTGGCAGCCGAACACGGCGTCGGTGAACTCGAGCACCGCCTGCGCGTCCAGGTCCTCGCCCCGGGGCGGGCCCTGCGGCCCGCGGCTGCGACCGCCGCCTCCGCCGAAGGGGTTGTTGCCACCGAAGAACGAGTCGAACAGGTCGCCCAGGCCGCCGGCGCCGCTGCCGAACGGGTCGGACATGTCGAAGCCGTTGGAGCTGCCGAACCGGTCGTAGCGCTCGCGCTTGTCGGGGTCGGACAGGACCTCGTACGCGGCCGACAGCTCCTTGAAGCGCGTCTCGGCCTCGGGATCGTCGGGGTTGGCGTCGGGGTGTGACTCACGCGCGAGGCGCCGGTAGGACTTCTTGATCTCCTCGGGCGACGCGTCGCGCTCGACCTCGAGGATCTCGTACAGATCTGCCACGTTCAGCCTTCACTCAGGAGACGGCTCAACCGCTGGCTCACGACGGCCACGGCGGAGAGCGTCTCGGGGTAGTTCATCCGGGTCGGGCCGAGCACCGCGATGGCGCCGGCGGACTCGCCGCCCACCTGGTACGGCGCGACGACGAGCGAGCAGTCGGCCAGCGGCGCCACGCCGCTCTCGGAACCGATGGCGACGGCCAGGCCGCCGTCGACGAGCTCCTTCAGCAGGCTCACGACGACGAACTGCTGTTCCAAGATGCCGAGCACCGCTTCGATCGTCTCGCGGGCGTCGAAGGAGCCGGCGATGCGGGACCGGCCGTCGACGAACACGTGCGGCGCCTCGGCCTCGACCGTCTCGCGCAGCGCCGAGGCGGCCTGCGCGGCGAGCGCAGCACCCGGCGCCTTGGCGTCGATCGCCACCGTCCCGAGCGAGGCGGCCGACACGCCGGACACGGCGTCGCCCAGCAGGGACTGAGCCGACGCCAGGTCGTCGGCTGCGACGTCCTCGGCCAGGTCGAGCGACCGCTTCACGATCGTGCCGTTGCTCATCACCATGACGGCGAGCACGTTGCGGGGCGACAGGTCGACCAGCTGCACCGACCGGACCGTCGCGATGTCCGTCGCCTCGCCCACGACGACCGCCGCGGTGCCGGTGACGTCGGAGAGCAGGCGGCTGGTCTCGGCGAGCATCTGCTCGAGCTCGCCGTGCGCGCTGGCGAAGAAGTCGCGGACCAGCCGCACGTTGGCGGGGCTCATCGGCCCGGGCCCGGCGAGGGTGTCGACGAAGAAGCGGTAGCCCTTCTCGGTCGGGATGCGACCTGCGCTGGTGTGCGGCTGGATGAGGTAGCCCTCTCGTTCCAGCAAGGTCATGTCGTTGCGCACCGTCGCGGAGGACACCGCGACCTCGGCCCGAGCAGACACCGTGGACGACCCCACGGGCTGGGCCGTCTCGATGTACTGCTGGACGACGGCACGCAAGATCGCGGCCTTCCTCTGATCGAGCTGTCGGTCGTCGAGCATTGGCACTCAGTCTACGCGAGTGCCAACACGGACCCGGGATCGGGGCGCCTGCGGCGGCGGCGGGCCCGGCGGGCTTCGGCGGCCGAACGTCGGCGACGTGCACCCCCCCCCCCCGGCTCCAGCCTCACCAGCTCGAGGTGAACGTGTACCAGCCGCCGCCGATCGGGTGGAAGTCGGGCGATTCGAAGGTGCCGTCACCGTCGGGCAAGCGCCCGTCGGGGAGGTAGGCGTAGCCGGCGTTGTCCATGAACGCGCCGTGTCGCTCGTAGATGACGACGCCCTCCGGCACCACCTGGGCGTGCAGCACCGTGATCCCACCGAGTGAGTCCGGCGTCTCCGGGTTGGTCGGAGCCCAGTCGGGATCGCCGGGAAGCGCCTGCTCGGACTCGCTCCACCGGACCTGCGCCGCCTCCTCCAGGACCTGTTGCGCGTACGTGTCGAACTCGGAACGGGCCAGCTCGAACCGCAGGCGAGCCGGCACCTCGGTCCAGGAGAGCGCCACGACGACAACACCGAGCAACGGAACCGTCAACAGGTGCCAGCCCGGGCGCCGACGTCGACCGCTGGCGACCCACCAGACCGTGACGAACACGGCCAGCACCCAGATCGCTGCGATCACGAGCAACAGGAGGACGCTGAGCGCCCACCACTCGAAGCGCATGCCGGGGACCGAGACGGACCAGAGGTAGACGAGCGAGACCACCACGGCGATGCCGACGTAGGCCTCGGCCCACCACCGAGCGCGCGCCGTCGGCTCCGGTGCCTCGGCTGCGGAGCTGGGCTCGAGCTCGGTCGAGATGTCCGTCACGGCCCCTCCTCTCCGACGGGTCGACGTGTTGGGTGAGCGTATCGGCGCCGCCCGTTCGAGAGGTTCGGGTCGCAGGTGACGGTGAGCGTCACGTGGGGTCCGAAGCGCTCGCGTTCGATGGGCGTTTCACGACCGATCCGGTCGCGGAACGCCCAGAGAAGGGGGCGGGAGCGAGCGCCGACGAGACGAGACGAGACGACGTCAGTCGTCGAGGCGCAGCGCGGAGGTGAAGGCCTCGGACGGGACCTCGACCCGGCCGAGGTTCTTCATGCGCTTCTTGCCCTTCTTCTGCTTCTCGAGCAGCTTGCGCTTGCGGGAGACGTCGCCGCCGTAGAGCTTCGCCGTCACGTCCTTGCGGTACGCCTTGATGGTCTGGCGGCTCAGGATGCGGCTGCCGATGGCGGCCTGGATCGGCACGTCGAACTGCTGGCGCGGGATCAGCTCCTTGAGCTTGTCCGCCATCTTCTTGCCGTAGTCGTACGCCTTCTCCTTGTGCACGATGGCGCTGAAGGCGTCGACCGGCTCACCGGCGATCAGCACGTCGACCTTGACCAGGTCCCCGGCCTCGTAGCCGATCGGCTCGTAGTCCAGGCTGGCGTAGCCCTGCGACCGGCTCTTCATCTGGTCGAAGAAGTCCGTCACGACCTCGCCGAGCGGCATCCGGTACTGGATCTCGAGGCGCTCGGGCGACAGGTACTCCATCTTCACCATCTCGCCGCGGCGTGACTGGCACAGGTCCATCAACGTGCCCGTGTAGCTGGACGGCGTGATGACGTTGACCTTGAGGTACGGCTCGAGGACCTTGTCGATCGCGGACGGGTCCGGCAGGTCCGCCGGGTTGTCGATGTCGAGCTCGACCCCGTCGGAGCGGATGACCTTGTACTCGACCGACGGTGCGGTCGCGATCAGGTTCAGGTCGTACTCACGCTCGAGCCGCTCGCGCACGATCTCCATGTGCAGCAGGCCGAGGAAGCCGCAGCGGAAGCCGAAGCCCAGCGCGCCCGAGGTCTCGGGCTCGTAGGTGAACGAGCTGTCGTTCAGGCGCAGCTTCTCGAGCGACTCGCGCAGCTCCTCGAACTCGTCGCCGTCGACCGGGTACAGGCCGCAGAACACCATCGGCTTCGGGTCCTGGTAGCCCTCGAGCGGCGCGTCGGCCGGACGGCTCGCCTCGGTCACCGTCTCACCCGAACGGGCCTCGCCGACGTCCTTGATGCCGGCGATCAGGTAGCCCACCTCGCCCGGACCGAGCGACGCGACCGGCAGGTTGTCCGGCGTGCGCACGCCGACCTCGAGCGCCTCGTAGCGCGCCCCGGCCTGCATGAAGCTGAGCTTGGAGTGCGTGCGCAGGTGGCCGTTGACGACGCGGATGGAGCTGACCACGCCGCGGTACTGGTCGAAGTGCGAGTCGAAGATCAGGCCCTGCAGCGGAGCGTCCGCGTCGCCGACCGGCGCCGGGATCCGCTCGAGGACCGCATCGAGCACCTCGGGCACGCCCTCGCCGGTCTTGGCGGAGATGCGCAGGATCTCGTCCGCCGGGATGCCGAGCACCTGCTCGATCTCTGCCGCGTAGGTGTCGGGGTCGGCGGCGGGCAGGTCGATCTTGTTGAGCACGGCGACGATCTCGAGGTCGTTCTCGAGCGCCAGGTAGCAGTTGGCCAGGGTCTGGGCCTCGATGCCCTGCGAGGCGTCGACGACCAGGATCACGCCCTCGCACGCGGCGAGCGAGCGCGACACCTCGTAGCCGAAGTCCACGTGGCCGGGCGTGTCGATCAGGTTGATGACGTGGTCGCGATGCTCGAGCCGCACCGACTGCAGCTTGATCGTGATGCCCCGCTCACGCTCCAGGTCCATCGAGTCCAGGTACTGGGCGCGCATCTCGCGCGGGTCGACGGCGCCGCAGAGCTCCAGCATCCTGTCGGCGAGCGTGGACTTGCCGTGGTCGATGTGGGCGATGATCGAGATGTTGCGGAGGCGGGCGAGTTCGGTCACGGTCGTCCCAGTCTGCCAGCGCATCGGCGTCGCCTCGAAACGCCAACCTGACGTCGGCGGACGAGCTGGCTATCCTCTAACGGTCCACCGGGGGTCCGCCCCGCGTTCCGAACCCCCCAGCGATCGAACAAGAGATTCAGAAGCCATGGCGAACATCAAGAGCCAGATCAAGCGCAACCGCACCAACGAGGCCGCTCGCGAGCGCAACAAGGCCGTGCGGTCCGAGGTCAAGACCCGCGTGAAGCACGCCGAGGCGGCCATCGCCGAGGGCGCCGAGAACGCCGACGAGCTGTTCCGGGCCGCGGTGAAGTCGATCGACAAGGCGGCCACGAAGGGCGTGTTCCACAAGAACGCCGCCGCTCGTCGCAAGTCCCGCCTGGCCAAGGCCCACAACCAGGCCTGAGGTCCGGC
>JAFAFZ010000557.1 GCA_023423215.1 Actinomycetes bacterium | reverse complement strand
GTGTGCTGCTCGACGCGCCGTGCTCGGGCCTGGGCGTGCTGCGACGACGTCCCGACGCCCGTTGGCGCCTCGATCCGGCGGCGCCCGAGCGGCTGGGCCGCCTGCAGCGCACCCTCGTCGAGCGGGCCGTGCCGCTGGTCGCCCCGGGCGGGCTCTTCGTGCTGAGCGTCTGCACCCTCACCGCGGCCGAGAGCCTGGCGCTCGACGACCACCTGGCGCTCGTGCGACCGGACCTGGAGCCGCTCCCGCCGCCCGAGGCCCCGTGGCGTCCGTGGGGGAGAGGAGCGATCCTGCTCCCGCAGGCCGCTGGCACCGACGGCATGTGCTGCTTCCGCTACCGGGTGCCCGGCTGAGCGGGAGCGGCGACGACGGTACAGTCCCTGGGCGCACGACGCCGGGGGCGACCCGTCGTCCCGGGTGACCGCCCACGCCGCGACCACCCCCGTCCGTGACCGTCCGTCAGAGCGAAGTGGAGTCGAGATGAGCCAGCAGGCAGGGAACCAGGCGAAGGTGCTCACGGTGTCCGACAGCATCGAGGCGGGGAACCGGGACGACATCAGCGGCACCGCCCTCGTCGAGCGGCTCACGACGACCGACTTCGACGTGATCGAGCACCGCGTCGTCCCCGACGACGTCGAGGAGATCTCGAACGCCCTGTCGTACATGGCCTACGGCTTCAACGGCGTGATCGTGACGACGGGCGGCTCGGGCTTCGGCCAGCGCGACTTCACGCCCGAGGCCACCCGCCGGATCCTGGACCGCACGGCACCCGGCATGGCCGAGGCCATGCGCTCGGTCAGCCCCCGTGGCCGCCTGTCGCGCGCGATCGCCGGCACCCGTGGTTCGGCCCTGATCCTGAACCTCGCCGGCGCCCCGGAGCGGGCGCTCGAGATGCTGGATGCGGTCATCGACGTCGTGCCCGAGGCCCTCGAGCTGCTGGGCGGCGGTTCGGTGCCGACGGTCAACGCGGTCGAGCTGAACTCCGTGGACTGAGGCGCGCCTCCGTCGACCGCCGCAGGTGGGTGGTCGAATTGGGGACGGCCGCTGGAGATTCGACCACCCCAGGGGTGGCGGGGTACCATCGCCGGGTCATGTCCACCTCGCCGACCACCGACGCGATCGACCGCGAGTGCATGACGCGCGCCATCGCCTCGGCGGCGCGGGTGCGCTGCATCACGGCGCCGAACCCGTGGGTGGGCGCGGTCGTGCGCACCGACGAGGGCCTGATGTTCGAGGGCGCCACGCGCCAGCCCGGACAGGCCCACGCCGAGGTCGACGCGCTCGAGCACGCCGGTGAGCACGCACGTGGTGCCACCGTGTACGTCACGCTCGAGCCCTGCAACCACACCGGTCGCACCGGGCCGTGCACCGAGGCGCTGATCGACGCCGGCGTGCGCCGCGTCGTGGTGGGCATCGAGGACCCCGATTCGCTGGTCGCCGGCACGGGCATCGCCCGCCTGCGCGACGCCGGGGTCGAGGTGCTGGTGGGCGTGCAGGCCGAGAAGGTCTCCCACCAGCTGGCTCCGTACCTGAAGCACCGCCGCACCGGTCGGCCGTGGGTGGTGCTGAAGCTGGCCAGCACCCTGGACGGCGGCACCGCGGCGCCCAACGGCACGAGCCAGTGGATCACCTCGCCCGAGGCCCGAGCCGACGGCCACCGCCTGCGGGCGGAGTCGGACGCCATCCTCGTCGGGGCGGGCACCGTGCGCCGTGACGACCCGTCGCTGACCGTGCGCGACTACCTGCCGCCCGTGGTGCCGACCGACGGGACCGTCGACCCGGTGCGCGTGGTGCTCGGCAAGGTGGCCGAGGACGCCCGCGTGCGCCCCTGCCGGGAGATGTCCGGGGACCTGGGGGCCGTGCTGGACGAGCTGGGCGCCGACGGCGTCGTGCAGCTGCTGGTCGAGGGCGGCGCCGGGGTGGCGGGAGACTTCCACCGCGCCGGTCTGGTCGACCACTACGTCATCTACGTCGCGCCGGCGCTGTTCGGCGGCGACGACGCCAACGGCCTGTTCGAGGGCGCCGGGGCGTGGGACATCGGGGACCTGTGGCGGGGGCGGTTCGTGTCGGTCGAGCGCGGGGGCGACGACCTGCGCGTCGAGATGGCGCCGGCGGCCGTCGGCGAGGAGGGCTGACCGTGTTCACCGGCATCGTGGAGGAGCTCGGCCAGGTCGTGTCGCTGGACGGTCCGCGGCTGCGCCTGGGTGCGCGCACGGTCCTGTCCGACGTCACCATGGGGGCGTCGATCGCCGTCAACGGCTGCTGCCTCACCGTCGTCGGCTGGGGCGACGACTGGTGGGACGCGGACGTCAGCGACGAGACCTTCTCGCGCACCTCGCTCGGCTCGCTCTCACCCGGCGACCCCGTGAACCTGGAACGCCCCGTGCGCCTCGAGGACCGCCTCGGCGGCCACCTGGTGCAGGGGCACGTCGACGCCGTCGGCGCCGTCACCGTGCCGGCGCCGGACCTGGCGGTGCGCATGCCCGAGCACCTGATGCGCTACGTGGTCGAGAAGGGCTCGATCACGGTGGACGGCGTCTCGCTGACGGTCGTGGACGTGCTGTCCGACGGCTTCAGCGTCGCGCTGATCCCGCACACCTGCGAGGTCACGACGCTCGGTGCCCGAGCCGTCGGGGACCCCGTCAACCTGGAGGTCGACGTCATGGCGAAGTACGCCGAACGACTGCTGGCGGGTCACCTGCCGGCGGCGGGATCCACCCCCGCGGACACACGAGGAGCCGTCGCACCATGAGCCGCGAACCGCTGGACCAGCAGGGCGAGGAGGACTCCGTCTTCGCCTCGATCGAGGACGCCGTGGCCGCCATGGCCCGCGGCGAGATCATCGTCGTGGTCGACGACGAGGACCGCGAGAACGAGGGCGACCTCATCATGGCGGCCGAGGCGGCGACGCCCGAGGCCATCACGTTCTTCGTGCGCCACACCTCGGGCGTGATCTGCGCGCCGCTGACGGGGGAGCGGCTCGACGAGCTCGACATCCCGCTGATGGTCCGCGACAACACCGAGTCGCACCGCACGGCGTTCACCTACTCGGTGGACTACGTGCACGGCACCTCGACCGGCATCTCGGCGGCGGACCGCTCGGCGACCATCCGGGCGCTGATCGACCCCGCCACGAAGCCGGGCGACCTGGCACGGCCCGGCCACATCTTCCCGCTGCGCTACTCCGAGGGTGGCGTGCTCAAGCGCGCCGGCCACACCGAGGCGGCGGTGGACCTGGCCCGTCTGGCGGGCATGGACCCCGCCGGCGTGCTCTGCGAGATCGTGAACGACGACGGGACGATGGCGCGGGTCCCGGACCTGATCGAGTTCTGCAAGGAGCACGGGCTCCTGATGGTCACGATCGCCCAGCTCATCAAGTACCGCCGCCAGAACGAGAAGCTCATCCGTCGGGTCGCCGAGGCGCGCATCCCGACGCCGTGGGGCGACTTCACCTCGTACGTGTACGAGTCGGTGCTCGACGGCGAGCAGCACGTCGCGATGGTGCGTGGCGCGGTCCAGGGCGAGCGCGACGTGCTCGTGCGCGTGCACTCCGAGTGCCTCACGGGCGACGTGTTCCACTCGCTGCGCTGCGACTGCGGCGTGCAGCTCGACGCGGCCATGCAGGCCATCGACGCCGAGGGACTGGGCGTGCTCGTCTACCTTCGTGGCCACGAGGGTCGCGGCATCGGCATCGGGCACAAGATCCGTGCCTACAACCTGCAGGAGCAGGGACACGACACGGTCGACGCCAACGTCGAGCTCGGCCTGCCGGTCGACAGCCGCGAGTACGGCATCGGCGCCCAGATCCTGAACGACCTCGGCATCACCACGATGCGCCTCATGACGAACAACCCGTCGAAGTACGGCGGCCTCGAGGGCTTCGGGCTCGAGATCAGCGAGCGCGTGCCGCTCGAGTCCGCCCCGAACCCCGAGAACATCGACTACCTGCGCACCAAGCGCGAGCGCATGGGGCACCTGCTGGAGGGTCTGGACTGATGGCGAGCGTCGGTGTGGTGTGCTCGCGGTGGACCCGTGAGAGGGGCCTGGACTGATGGGGGTCGACTTCCGCTCGCCCGACGGTGACGGCGCGACGCCGGCGCCGGGTGCCGGTCGACGCATCGGCATCGTGGTCGCCCGCTGGAACGACGCGATCACGCGTCGGTTGCTGCGTGGCGCGCTGGAGGAGCTCGCGGCCCGTGGGGTCGCCGCCGACGACGTGCAGGTGGCCTGGGTGCCCGGAGCGTTCGAGGTGCCGCTCGCGACCAAGGTCATGGCGGGCAGCGGCCGCTACGACGCCATCATCGGCCTGGGCTGCGTCATCCGGGGTGACACCGCGCACTTCGAGTACGTGGCGGGTCCGGCGGCCGAGGGCGTGCTGCGCTCGCAGCTCGAGACCGAGATCCCGATCATCTTCGGCGTGCTGACGACCGAGGACCGTCGCCAGGCGCTGGTGCGCTCGGTGGTCGACGGCGACGTCGTGGGCGACAACAAGGGCGCCGAGGCGGCAGAGACCGCGCTCGAGATGGTGGCCGTGCTGGAGTCCATCCGCGCCGACTGAGCAGGTCCGGGGAGCTCGACCGGGTCAGGTCCAGCTCCGCCGCGCCCCGGCGAAGGCCGCCACGACCGCGAGTGAGGTCGCGACGTTCAGCGAGTCGACCCCGGGCTGCATCGGCACCCGCACCCGGTGGTCGCAGCCGGCCAGCGTCGCCTCGGTCAACCCGGGGCCCTCGGCGCCCAGCACGAGGGCGAACGGGTCGTCCAGCAGGCCCGACGCCGCCGCCACGTCGACCGGCACGGCGTCCGCTGCCGGGGTCAGGGCCAGGGTGCGCACGCCTGCGGCGTGCAGCGGCGCCAGCC
>JAFAFZ010000518.1 GCA_023423215.1 Actinomycetes bacterium | reverse complement strand
CCTCGATGACCTGCTCGGTGATGTCCTCGATGATCCCGCTCTCCTCGGCGAGCGGGATGAACAGGTCGGGCCGCACGAGGATCCCGTCGGGTCGCTGCCAGCGCACCAACGCCTCGGCGCCGATGCATCGACCCGTGCCCAGCTCGATGAGCGGCTGGTAGTGCACGGTGAACTCGCGGCGGCGGATCGCGGTGGCGAGCTCGCCGCGCAGCGACAGCCGTCGGCGCGAGAACCAGATGACCAGGCCGACGGGCACCGCCGCGACCACGAGCGCGACCGGGATCAGCAGACGGCGCTGCTCGGCGATCGTCGCGTCCAGCGCCGAACGGGGGGCCGTCGCCACGGCGGTCCACTCGCCGGCGCGGTGCGTCGCGTAGAGCACGTCACCGGTCAGCCCCTCGGACTCGCCCGACCGGGTGCTGTCGACGATCTCCGGATCGGGCTGGTGGAGCATGCTGAGCGTCGACCCGTCCTGCCCGACGAGCGCGACGGCCGTGGCCTCGTCGACGATGACGTCCGAGAACCGGGCCGGGTCGACCAGGACGTTGTAGTCACCCCGCTCCAGGGCGATCATCTGCTTGCCCTCGGTGACCTGCGGGTCCATCCGGCTGGTCACCTCGATCCCGTCGGTGGTCACGTAGTCGTGTGCGTTCTCGTGGACGATGAGCCCGTCGACCTGGCCCCACGACGTGCAGCGCAGGAACCCGTCCTCGAAGAAGCCGATCTCCTCGACGACGCGCGCGTCGAACGCGAGCACCTGCAGCGCGGCGATGTGCTCGGGCGAGCAGGTCGAGGCGACGTCGAGCCCGGCGGCCGCGGTCAGGACGGCGTCGACCTCGTCCATGGACACCTGTGCGCGGGTGGTGGCGCGCTCGGCGACGCCGCGCAGCTCGTCGTGCTCACGATCGAGCGCGACGCGGTCCGAGTACCGCAGCATGGCGGCGATCGGGATCACCGCACCGGCGACGGCGACGATCGACGCGACTGCGATCACCTTCGCTCGATCCATCCGGTTCCTCGTTCCGTCCGACGGCGCGCTCGTGCGCGTCGCTGCGGCCCACCTCTCCGGATCGACCGTGCCGACCCGCCACTTGAACGATTGTCAGCGCCCACCGGAGGACGGTTCGCAGTCCTGGAGCGGCGTCGCCCGCGCCCGCCACGGGCTGTCCTCCAGGTCGGTTGACCCGCGCACGCACCCCGCTCACAGTGGATCCGTGGAGTCGTCTACGGAACGTCTGAGCCTCCGGATCCCCGAGCCGCTCGCGCGGCCGGGCCAGCACGCGTCGTTCGGTGACCTGCGCCTCGACGACGCGGGAGCCGTGCGTCGCCCGCCGCCGGACTGCCCGGAGGCGCAGATGCTGGACCTGGCCTACACGCTCGTTCGAGTGCTCGACGACGACGGGAACGCACGCGGACCGTGGCGCGAGGAGCTCGACACCTCGACGCTGGTCACCGGTCTGCGCGACATGCTGACCGTCCGGGAGTTCGACCGGACGATGCTGCGGGCGCAGCGTGAGGGCAAGACCTCGTTCTACGTGCAGGCCCTGGGCGAGGAGGCCGTCGCGTGCGCTCACCGCCGGGCGCTCGATCCGGGCGACATGTGCTTCCCGACGTATCGACAGCAGGGTGCGCTGGTCGCAGCCGGCTATCCGCTGGAGATGATGGCGAACCAGATCTTCTCGAACACCCACGACCCGAACCGCGGACGTCAGCTCCCGGTCATGTACTCGTCGAAGGCCCACGGGTTCTTCTCGATCTCGGGGAACCTGGGCACGCAGTTCATCCAGGCGGTCGGTTGGGCGATGGCGTCCGCGTTGTCGGGCGACACCCGTATCGCGTCGGCGTGGATCGGCGACGGCGCGACGGCCGAGTCGGACTTCCACAGCGCGCTCGTCTTCGCGTCCACCTACCAGGCACCGGTGATCCTCAACGTCGTCAACAACCAGTGGGCGATCTCGACGTTCCAGGGCTTCGCGCGCGGCAGCGGCGAGACCTTCGCCGCCCGGGGGCACGGGTTCGGCATCCCCGCGTTGCGCGTCGACGGCAACGACTGGCTGGCGGTCCACTCCGCGACGTCGTGGGCGGCGGAGCGGGCCCACCGCAACCTCGGCCCGACGCTCATCGAATGGGTGACCTACCGGGTGGGCGCGCACTCGAGCTCGGACGACCCCTCCGCGTATCGGCCGGCCGACGAAGCGGCGCGCTGGCCACTCGGCGATCCGATCGACCGGCTCGACCGCCACCTGCGCACCCTCGGCGGGTGGACCGCCGAGGACCTCGATCAGCTGGTGGCCGAGGTCCGGGCCGACGTCGAGTCCGCGGTCGCGACGGCCGAGTCGTTCGGCACGCTGCACGACGAGGACACGTCCCATGGCGACGCGTCGATGTTCGACGACGTGTTCGCCGAACCGACGCCGGAGCTGGTGCGCCAACGACGGGAGGCGGGCTTCGGATGACCACGATGTCGATGATCGAGGCGATCCGCGACGCGCACGTGGTCGCCATGGAGCGCGACGAGACGGTCGTCGTGTTCGGTCAGGACGTCGGCTACTTCGGCGGGGTGTTCCGGTGCACGCAGGGCCTCCAGCAGCGCTTCGGCAACCAGCGCTGCTTCGACGCGCCGATCAACGAGAGCGGCATCGTGGGCGCAGCCATCGGCATGGCCGTCTACGGCCTGCGGCCGTGCGTCGAGATCCAGTTCGCGGACTACATGTACCCGGCGTACGACCAGATCGTCTCCGAGGCCGCTCGCATCCGTCACCGCTCCGCGGCGGACTTCACGGTGCCGCTGACGATCCGCATGCCGACCGGTGGCGGCATCTTCGGCGGGCAGACGCACTCGCAGAGCCCTGAGGCGCTCTTCACCCACGTCGCCGGACTCAAGACGGTCATCCCGTCGAACCCCTACGACGCGAAGGGCCTGCTGATCTCGGCGATCGAGGACGAGGACCCGGTGATCTTCCTCGAGCCGAAGCGGCTCTACAACGGCCCGTTCGACGGCCACCACGAACGACCGGTCGTGGCGTGGTCGGCCGACCCGTTGAGCGAGGTGCCCGACGGTCACCACCGGGTGCCGCTCGGATCCGCCCGCGTGCACCGCGCCGGCGAGCAGCTGACGGTGCTCACCTACGGCACGCTCGTGCACGTCGCCGCCGCAGCGGCCGAGGAGCGCGGCATCGACGCCGAGATCATCGATCTGCGGTCGCTGGTCCCGCTCGACGTCGACACGATCCTGGCGTCGGTGTCGAAGACCGGACGGTGCGTGGTCGCGCACGAGGCGACGCTGACCTCGGGCTTCGGCGCCGAGCTGTGCGCCGTGCTGCAGGAGCGGCTGCTGTGGTCGCTCGAAGCGCCGATCGTGCGGGTCGCAGGATGGGACACGCCGTACCCGCACGCACAGGAGTGGGCGTACTTCCCGGGGCCGGACCGCGTTGGCGCGGCGATGGTCGCGACGCTGGAGGCCTGATGGGCGTGCACGTGGTGAAGCTGCCCGACGTCGGCGAGGGCGTCGCCGAAGCCGAGCTCGTCGCGTGGCTCGTGGCCGTCGGCGATGCGGTCACGGCCGACACGCCGGTGGCCGAGGTGATGACGGACAAGGCGACCGTCGAGCTCTACGCCGGCGCCGACGGCACGGTCAGCTTCGTGTGCGGCGAACCCGGCGACACGGTCGCGGTCGGCTCCGAGCTGCTGGGCATCGACACCGCCACGGCGGCCCCTCCGGTCGACCCGCCGCCCTACGTCCCCGCGCCGGAGGTGCCCCGACCGACGGTGCCGCGGCCGCCTGCCGCGCAGCCGTTCGAGGTGCCTGCTGCGACCGAGCCGCTCGAGACGGAGCTGCCCGAGGGCTCGCCGAGCCGCCCGGCGCGACCGACCGCGGCGCCCGCCGTGCACCACCTCGCCCGGGAGCGGGGCGTCGATCTGCACGACGTCCACGGC
>JAFAFZ010000497.1 GCA_023423215.1 Actinomycetes bacterium | reverse complement strand
GTCCGGGTCCTCTCACCCTTGACCCTCGAGCCGACGGACCCGAGCATCACGACCGTGCGGCCTGCGCACCGGCACGTGGTCCACAGCTCCCGAGCCGGAGGCATCCGGTCCGGGCGGCGTCACACGTGCCGACCGACAGCAGGAAGATCTGCGGTTGTTCTATCCGATGGAAGTTTCATCCGCAAGCGCTCATCGCGCACAGTGGTCGTCGCCGACCACATCGCACCACCTGCAGGCAGACGGCGCTCACTCTGAGTGACGCACGCTCGAACCGCCGTAGTGTGCACTACGGAGATCCATAGCAGCTACTACGGTGAGGCCATGAGCCCGCGTGACCAGTCGGCCGCACCGCCCTCGAGCGGCGATCCGCGCACCCGCCTCGTCGACGCCGGGTGGCGGGTGGTGGACGGCAGGCCGCTGCCGAAGGTCTTCGCCGGTGCGCCCACGGCCGCCATCGCGGCGACG
Source organism: Actinomycetes bacterium (assembly GCA_023423215.1). Taxonomy (GTDB): domain Bacteria; phylum Actinomycetota; class Acidimicrobiia; order Acidimicrobiales; family Microtrichaceae; genus JAFAFZ01. Next base: position 11,065 of record JAFAFZ010000497.1, on the reverse strand, counting down.
GCCGGGGTCACGACCGGTTCGTTCTTCCACCACTTCCCCCACGCCGCCGCCTTCGCGGACGCGCTCGTGCTGTCCTACCTCGAGCCCGAGGGAACGGACGGCGGCGAGTCGCTCGACGGCCTGGCGGAGTCGGTCGACCACATCGACCTGATCCAGCTGATGCGCACCGCGCTCACCGACACCTGGCAGGTCTTCGCCGGCGACCCCGACATCGCCGCGCGGTTCCGGGGGCAGCTCCTCCTCTCGGCGCACCACCCCGCCGCGCTGTCGGAGCCGGTCGGCCCGTACACGACGGTCGGCGACGTGCTGCGGCAGGGCTACTCGGTGCGAGAGGCCGCGGCCGTGGCCGGGTGGGAGGAGATCATCGCCTCGACCGGACGGGTCGTCGTCGAGCCGTTCTCGCTCGCTCGCACCGCGACCGCGCTCACCGCCCTGTTCGAGGGGCTGATGATCCGCCGGGCGGTCGACCCGGACGCCGTCGACGACGAGATGTTCGGCGACGTCGCCGCGTCGCTCGCGACGATCATCACCGGGCCCCAGGGCGGCCGGCCGCTGCTCGAGGACTCGCGGGTCCAGATCGTCAGCGACACCGAGCTCTCGCCCCAGGCCCGCTCCGGCGTGCGCCGCCGCCGCGCCTCGCGTGCACGCATCGTCGCCGCCACCGGTGACCTCTTCGACGAGGGCTGGGAGCGCGTGACCGCCAGCGAGGTGGCCGAGCGCGCGCAGGTCTCGATCCAGACCGTCCTGAACCTCTTCGGCAGCGTGCGCGGCGTCGCGGCGATGACCTTCGCCGGACACGCTGCCGAGATCCGACGCGTCGCGGAGGCCCAGCCCGGCGCCGACCCGGTGGCCGTGCTGCGCACGACGCTGGTGGCGCTCGCGGAGCGCGCCCGGGCCGATCCCGAGGCCGCCCGCGCCCTGCTCTCGGAGCGGCTCGAGGTGGCGCTGCACCGCGGCGGCTCGCTGCGCGATCTGGACATCCGGCTCGAGGTCCCCCTCGCGGCGGCGGTCATGACGCCGCTCGCGGCGATGGACCTGGGCGAGGTCGAACCGCTCGAGCTGGCGACCACGCTCATCAACTTCGTCCTGTGCAGCAGCGTCGGACAGGGCGACGGCCCGCGCGAGATCGTCGAGCTGGCGCTGCGCCTCGTGCCGATCAGCGCGCTGGTCCCTCCGCTGCACCCCGAGGGGCGCGCCGCCGAGCGGACACCCGGGGCCGAGCGCGGCGCGGGCCGCACCTGACCGCCGCGAGGGGCCCGTAGTAACCTGACGACCCGTCAGATCCGTCGCCCGACCGCACCCCGGTGCCCGGCCGACGGGACCCCCGGCGGAACCCACCGTCCGGCGGCCGCACGGCCGACGACCACCGAGGATCAGGATGGCCAGGACCCAGCAGCCCGCGGTCGAGGGGTGGTTCACGACCACGCCCAGCGCGGCGCCCGCACCCGAGGGCGCCGATCCGGTCGCCCTCATCGGCACCCGGTGCACCGAGAGCGGCACCTACTTCTTCCCGCCCGAGCGGGTGATGTCCCGTGCGCCGGGCCACGCCACCTCCGAGCTCGTCGACGTCGAGCTGTCGACGCGTGGCCGGCTCTGGTCCTACACCGACGCCCAGTACCAGCCGCCCGAGCCGTTCGTCGCGCCGACCGACCCCTACGAGCCCTACTGCCTGGCGGCGGTCGAGCTCGAGGCCGAGAAGATGGTCGTGCTGGGCCAGGTCGTGGCCGGCGTGACCGTCGACGACCTGCAGGTGGGCATGGAGATGGAGCTCGTGCTCGGCACGCTCTACTCCGACGACGAGCACGACTACACGATCTGGAAGTGGCGCCCGGTCCGGGGCGGCACGACCGACACGACGGGAGCGTCCGCATGAGCGTCGAGCAGGTCGCGGTCCTCGGGGTGGGCATGCACCCGTGGGGCAAGTGGGGACGGAACTTCGTCGAGTACGGCGTGGCGGCGGCGCGTGACGCGCTGGCCGACGCCGGCATCGACTGGCGCGACGTCGGCTTCGTGGCCGGCGCCGACACCATGCGCAACGGCTACCCGGGCTACGTCGCCGGCGCGACCTTCGCCCAGGCGCTCGGCTGGACCGGCGTACCCGTCACCAGCACCTACGGCGCGTGCGCCTCGGGCGCGATGGCGCTCGACGCAGCCCGGCAGCGCATCCTCGCGGGCATGTGCGACGTCGCCCTGGTGGTCGGCGCGGACACCACGCCCAAGGGCTTCCTGAAGCCGAACAAGGGCGAGCGCGGCGACGACCCGGACTGGCTGCGGTTCCGCCTGCTCGGCATGACGAACCCCGCGTACTTCGCGATGTGGGCCCGGCGGCGCATCGACCTGTACGGCGCGACGACCGACGACTTCGCCCAGGTGAAGATCAAGAACGCCGCGCACGGCCTCGAGAACCCCTACGCCCGCTACCGCAAGGCGGTCACGGCAGAAGACGTCGCGAAGTCGCCCACCGTCTCGAGCCCGCTCCGCCTGCTCGACATCTGCGCCACCTCCGACGGCGGCGCCGCGGTCGTGCTCACCTCGATGGAGTACGCCCGCCAGCACCTCGCCTCGTCCGCGGGCTCCTCGGACCCGCTGGTGAAGGTCGCGGCGATCTCGACGGTCACGCCGACGTTCCCCAACACCATCCTCGAGATGCCGAACTTCGCGACCGACTCGGCCGCCGGCATCCCGGTGCCGGACCGGGGCTTCAAGCAGGCGATCGGCGACGCCGCGTACGAGCAGGCGGGCCTCGGCCCGGACGACGTGGACGTGGCCGAGGTCTACGACCTGTCCACCGCGCTCGAGCTCGACTGGTACGAGGACCTGGGCTTCTGCGGCCCGGGCGAGGCCGAGAAGATCCTGCGCGACGGCGTCACGACCCTCGGCGGCCGCCGGCCGGTCAACCTCTCCGGCGGCCTGGCCTGCTTCGGTGAGGCCGTGCCCGCGCAGGCGCTGGCCCAGGTCTGCGAGCTGACCTGGCAGCTGCGAGGCACCGCCCGCGGTGCCCAGGCCGACAACGCCAAGGTCGGCATCACCGCCAACCAGGGCCTGTTCGGCCACGGCTCCTCGGTGATCTTGGCGCGCTGATCGCCCGAACGCTTCACGTCGGCCGGGTTCCGGCCGATGGAACGGATGGGAACACCATGTGCAGCACCAGCCGCCGGTGCCGGTCCGCGGCCACGGACCACCGTGGCCGCGGATCGCCCACCGGTCTCGCACGGCCGCACGTGGGCCGTCTGTGGCAGTCTGCTCGCGCGACCGAGCGGACCGAACGCCACAGGGGGGCCAGATGACCGCAGCGACCGACGACGGCGGGCCGAGCACCGAGCAGGACCGCGCCGCCGAACTGGCGACCGCGCTGGCCGTGCCCATCGGCGACCTCGGCGGACGCTTCATGCTCTCCGGCCGCACCTACGCGACCGGCTTCGAGCTCGGCTTCAGCGGCCTGGACTTCTACTTCTGCGGCCGTGCCGGCGTGCTCGGCCCCGTGGACGCCTCGACGGTGATCGCCGAGCTCGGGTTCTTCGAGCCCGGCAACGTGCGGGCGCAGTGGGAATCCGGCCTGGGCGTCATGGCGCCCGAGCAGGCAGCGACGCACTTCCTGGCCTGCGGCTACGACTGGGGCCGCGCCCGGCTGCCCGAGGACCTGCCCGCAGGACGCCTGGCCGAGCTGGCCCGCACCGTCACCGACGCCACGGGCGACGAGCAACCCGCGCTGTTCCGCGCCTGGAACGCCGTCGAGTGGCCCGACGCCGACGTCGACCGGGCGCTGCACGCCATCCACCTGCTGCGCGAGCTGCGCGGCGGGCAGCACGTGCAGGCGGCGCACCGCAACGAGCTCGACCCGCACCAGGCCGTGCTGCTCCAGACCGGCGTCGGCAACGCCGAGCTGTTCGGCTGGCCGGCGCCGCACCCGGACCCTGAGCCCTGCCGGCCGACCTGGGACCGCGTCGAGCTCGAGACCAACGCCGGCGTCGTCGCGGCGCTGGCGGTGCTCGACGCCGAGCAGCAGGACGAGCTGCTCGACCTGGCTCGCCGCGCCGTGCCCGCCTGAGCCGCCGGGCTCGGGGGTGCCGAGCTGCTCCCCGACCGAGGCGCCGCTCGGACCGCTGACCGGGTCCGCCGGGCGCGGCACCTACCATCGCCGGCAATGGACGAACCGGCAGACGCACCGGCAGACGCACCGGCAGCGGAGGACCCACGACCTGTCTACGTCGAGGTCACGGACACGATCTCGATCGGCTACACGACCGGCATCCAGCGGGTCGTGCGAGAGATCGTCAGCGGCCTGCAGGGGGCGGACGGCACCGGCATCGTGGTCGTGCCGATCCTGAAGCCGTCGATGCACGGTGACTACCGCACGCTGACCGAGGACGAGTCGACCCGACTGCGCGAGCACCCGCCCGGCGGTCGGGCCGGGCGTCGAGCCGACAACTTCGGCCCGCTGTCGCCCCTGGTGCGCGTGCTCGGCGACCTGCGCGTCGTCATCTGGGCACGGGTCACCGTCGGCAAGCTGCGCAAGCGCCGCCGCGAGTACCACCCGCAGAACGCGGCGCTCGCACTCGGTCCGCCCGTACCCGGTTCGGTGTTCCTGGACCTGGAGGGCTCCTGGTACGACCCGGAGCCACGCGCCGAGCTGCTGCCCCGGCTGCACGCGCAGGGCGTCACCTCGATGGTGCTCGTGCACGACGTCATGCCGGTCCTGCACCCGGAGTGGTTCGACCCCCGCCACATCGCGGTGTTCGAGGAGTGGCTGTCCGCCCACCTGCGCTGGAGCACCCGCTTCCTGGCGAACTCCGAGTGCACCGCGCGGGACCTGCGGCGCGTCGCCACCCGCCTCGTCGGCGAACGCGAGCTCGACGTCGTCGTCGTCCCCCTCGGCGCGGACTACCAGGTGGTCGAGGCGCGCCCGGTCGAGCTCGACCCGTCCGTGGGGCGGTTCCTGCTGGTGGTCGGCACGCTCGAACCGCGCAAGAACCAGCGGGTCGTCCTGGACGCGTTCGACCGCCTGCGCGGCGAGCACCCCGACCTCGGCCTGGTGCTGGTCGGCAAGGAGGGGTGGATGGTCGACGACCTGGTGGCGCGCATCCGCTCGCACCCCGAGCACGAGCGCCGCCTGCAGTGGTTCGGCGGCATCGACGACGCCGAGCTCAGCTGGCTCTACGAGCACGCGTTCCTCTCGCTGGCCCCGTCCCGCTACGAGGGGCTGGGCGTACCGGTGATCGAGGCGCTGGCGCACGGCTGCGCGACCATCGCCTCGACCGGCGGCGCGCTGCCCGAGGCGGGCGCCGGCGCCACCGAGCTGTTGGCCCCGGACGACGTCGACGCGTGGACCTCGGCGATCCGGCGCCACCTCGACGACCCGGCGCACCACCAGGAGGCGGTCGACCGCGCCGCGGCGTACCGGCCGCCCACCTGGGACCGCACCGCGCAGGTCGTCGCCGACGCCGTGCGCACGGTGGCCCCGCCGGGCCCGCACCACCCCCACGGGGCGGCCCGGGACCACCGGTCGGACGGGGTCAACGGATAGGGTCTGGCGTCCCCACCACGGTGGGTGCACGGCCAACCCATCGGCTCGTGGCGGCCCCTTCGGGAAGGGTGGGACCGGTCGAGCGAGCGACGACGAACGCGACGGAACACCGATGAACCCCACCCAGCGCCCGGACCCTGCCGCGACGCTCCACGACGCCGCAGACGACACCGGCGCCGCTGACGCAGCGGACGCGCCGGTCGTCGACCGGCTGCTGCTCGGCCTGGTCGCCGTCGCCGTGGTCGTCGGCGTCGTCCTGCGCTTCCTGCCCCGGTCGGGGCTGTGGCTGGACGAGGCCCTCTCGGTCAACATCTCGGGACTGCCGCTCGGCGACATCCCCGACGCCCTGCGACGCGACGGCCACCCGCCGCTGTTCTACGTCCTGCTGCACCTCTGGCAGTCGATCGGCGGGGACGGGGACGGCTGGGTGCGCGCCATGTCGGGCGTGGCGTCGCTGCTGACGCTGCCGCTGATGTACCTGGTCGGCCGCCGCGTCGGCTCGCGCCCCGGCTCGGGCCCGGGGCGGCTCGGGGCGCACCGCACCGGCCTGCTCGCGCTGGCCGTCACTGCGGTGATGCCCTTCGGCATCCGCTACGGCGCCGAGGCCCGGATGTACGCGCTGGTCATCCTGCTCACCGCCGCCGGCTACCTGCTCGTCGACGACCTGCTCGCCGCGCGCCGCACGGGCCGAGACCGCGTGCTCGTCACCGTCGGCGCCGCGCTGGTCGCGGCAGCGATGCTCTGGACCCACTACTGGTCGATGTGGCTGCTCGCCGCCGTCGGCCTGCTCGCGCTGTGGCGGGCGTGGCGCGACCCCGAGGCCGAGCGGCGCACGGGCGCCCGGCTGCTGATCGCCGCGCTGGCCGTCGGCGGCGTGCTCTTCCTGCCGTGGGTCTCGGCCCTGCTCTACCAGTCGGCGCACACGGGCACCCCGTGGGGCGACCAGTTCGGCCCGGCCTCGGTGATCGTGTTCACCGTCGTCGACTTCGCCGGCGCGAAGTACGGCGCCGCCCACCTGCTCACCTACCTGCTCGTGCCGCTCGTGCTGCTGGCGGTGTTCGCGTGGATCCAGCGGGTGCCCACCGGCGGCCGCGACGACAGCCCCGCCGACGACACCGCGGCCCCGGAGCGCGCTCGCGGCATCGCGTCGGTCGGCAGCGGCCGCCAGCAGGTCGTGCTGGCCACCCACGTCGCGCCACGTGTGCGCACCGAGCTGATCGTGCTCGCTCTCACCCTCGGCATCGGCTGGGCTGCGGCCACCGCATCCGGCAACACCTTCTCGTCGCGGTACGCCTCGGGCGTCTACCCGCTGTTCCTCGTCGCGGTCGCGGCGGGCATCGCCGTGCTGCGCCGCCCCCTGGCGACGACCGTCGTGCTGGCCGTCATCGTCGCTGCCGGCGCGTGGGGCGGCCTGGGTTCGGCGCGCGGCGACCGCTCCCAGAACGGCGAGCTGGCCGAGGTGATCGCCGAGGATGCCGCGTCGGTCGAGGGGCCCGCCGTCGTCATCGCCTGTCCCGACCAGCTCGGCGTGTCGCTCCAGCGAGAGCTGACCCAGCTCGACGCGGGCACCGCGGACGGCGGGCTCGGCGACGTCATCCCCTACCCGGCCGCCGGCGACCCCCGCTTCGTCGACTGGGTCGACTACGGGGACCGCAACGAGTCGTCCTCGCCCGAGGAGTTCCTGGACCGCATCGCCCCCGAGCTGCCCGAGGACGCGACGGTCTACCTGGTCGCGTCGCCGACGTACCGCACCTTCGAGGGCCAGTGCGAGCAGCTCCAGGGCCTGCTCGCCACGCAGCGGGACATGGAGGAGGCGGTCGCGATCGATGACGGCGGCATCGACGAGGCCGCCGGGCTCTGGATCTTCCGACCCCGGGCATGAGCCGCACGACGGCACCGGCCGGCACCACGCCCTCCGGGCTCGGCGGGCCGGGCATCGGGCTGCGCTGGCGCGACGGGCTGGTGCCGACGCTCGTCGGCTGGGTCTGGACCCGGGTGTGCGTCGCGCTGGGGTTCGCCGTCGCCCGGGTCATGGTGGACGTGCTCGAGACGCCCCGCGGCGACCGCCAGATCCACGAGGCGCTCTTCACCTGGGACGGCACCTACTACCGGGCGCTGGCCGAGCACTGGTACGACACGGTGGGCTCGGACGCGGCACGGTTCTTCCCCGTCTACCCGGCCCTGGCCAAGGTCCTCGGCCCCGTGTTCGGCGGCCGCACCGACCTGGCGCTGATCGTGCTGGCGAACGTCGGCGCGTTCCTCGGGGCGTGGGTCCTGTGGCGCCTGGTGGCCGAGGTGTTCCCCGGCGACCGGCCGGCGGACGGCCTGGTGGGATCGCTCACCTCGCTGCCGGGACGCAGCTCGTGGATGGTCGCGCTGTTCCCCTCGGCGTTCGTCCTGGCCTTCGCCTACTCCGAGGGGCTCGCGCTGCTGCTCGCTGCGGGCACCCTGCTGGCGCTCCAGCGGCGGGCGTTCGTCGCCGCGGGCCTGATCGCCCTGGTCGCGGCGGCGCTGCGGCCGGTGGGCGGGCTGCTGCTGGTGGCGATCGCGATCGAGCTGTACCGCCACCGGGAGCACACCCGGGTCCGGGACTGGCTGGTCGGGCTCGGCGGCCCGGTGGCGGGCCTGGTCGCGGCGATCCTCTGGATCGAGCGCGCGACGGGCGACCTGCTGCTGCCGGTGCGGCTCCAGGGCGAGATCCGCGGCGGCTTCCAGGACCCGATCACGCGTGTGCTCGAACCGATCGGCGAGGTCGCGAAGGGCAACTTCCGCGACGTCTACAACCTGGGCTTCATGCTCGTGCTGCTGTTCCTGGCGGTGGTCGCGGTGCGGCGCCGGCAGCCGCTGTCGTGGCTGGTCTACGGGGCGGCGTCGCTGCTGCTCCTGCTGTCGTCGCAGGTGACGGACTCGCTCGGCCGCTACGGGCTGGTCGTCGTCCCGTTCGTGGTCGCCCTGGCGCAGTGGGCCGATGCCCGCTGGCGGCAGGTGCTCGTCGCGGTCGGCTGCTCGGCGGGGCTGATCTGGCTGACCAGCGAGGCGCTGCTCGGCCGCATGGTCCCCTAGCGCCCCGGCCCGCGTGGCTCAGCCGGCTCGCCGGGCCACGGACCAGGTGCCCCAGCCGGCCCGTGAGGCCGTCACCTCGAAGCCGGGGCCCATGGCCCGTGCGACCTGCTCGGCCGGCAGGTGGATCGGGGTGCACTCGCCGATCGAGTTGACCCAGACCAGCGCGCCGCCGGGTCCCAGCACACGTCGCACCTCGTCCGCGAAGAGGAACATGTTCACGCAGACGACCGTGCCGACCGAGCCGTCGGCGAACGGCAGCTGGCTCCCGTCGAGTCGCACCCGCGACGCGAGCGACGCGGGGAGCCGGCGCAGCATCTCGGCGGAGAGGTCCCCTGCGACGACGTGGGCGAAGTGCTCGTGCAGCGCCAGGGTGCCCGACCCGGTGCCGGCACCCAGCTCGAGCACGGGCGACGCGAAGGGTCCGGCGCGGTCGAGCAGGTCCACGAGCGCGACCTGCGATCGGGCGCTGGTCTCGGTGTGCCACTCGGGTGCGAGCCGGTCGAAGAACACCCCGACCTGCTCTGCGACCTCGGGCGTCCACGCCGACGCGTCCGCGGCGACCGCCTCGGTGATGCGGCGCATCTGGTGGCCGGTGCCGATGTCGTCGGGCGCGTCGCCCACGGCGGGCACCACCGGCGGCAGCTGCTGGACGGGCGGAACGCTCGCCATGGGACGACGGCCTCAGCCGATGTGGGTGGCGCCGCGGAAGTACGGCAGGAGCAGCTCGGGGATGCGCACCCGGCCGTCGGGCTCCCGGTAGGTCTCGACGATCGCGGCCCACACGCGGGGCACGGCCAGCGCGGAGCCGTTGAGCGTGTGCAGCACCTCGGTGCCCTTACCGCCCTCGGGCTTGTAGCGCAGGTTCGCGCGACGGGCCTGGTAGTCGCGGAACCACGACACCGAGCTGACCTCGAGCCAGCGGTCGACGCCCGGCGCGTAGACCTCGATGTCGAAGGTGCGTGCCGCCGAGTTGCCGATGTCGCCGGCGCACAGGTCGACGATGCGGTACGCCAGGCCCAGCTCGGCGATCGTCCCCTCGGCCCGGGCCAGGATCTCGGCGTGCAGGTCGGGCGCCTGCTCGGCGGTGGCGTAGGCGAGGATCTCGACCTTGTCGAACTCGTGCACGCGCAGCAGGCCACGCGTGTCCTTGCCCGCCGAGCCGGCCTCGCGCCGGAAGCAGCTGGTGTGCGCGCAGAAGCGCTGCGGCAGCTGCGCCTCGGCCACGATCTCGTCCCGACCCAGCGAGGTCAGCGGCACCTCGGCGGTCGGGATGGCCCACAGGTCGTCGCGCTCGATGGCGTAGGCCTCCTCCTCGAACTTCGGGAGGTGGCCGGTCGCGACCATCGTGTCGGTGCGGACCAGGGTCGGCGGACGCACCTCTTCGTACAGGTCGACGTTGCGGTCGATCGCGAGCTGGCACAGCGCCCGCACCAGCGCTGCGCCCTGCTTGCGGTACATCACGAACATCGAGCCCGACATCTTCACGGCGCGCTCGACGTCGAGGATCCCGAGCTGCTCGCCGGTCTCCCAGTGCGGCACCCGCTGGTGCTCGGCGTACGCGCCCTCGTCGTACTGCTCGACGCGCACCACGACGTTGTCCTCCTCGCCGGCACCGTCGGGGCAGTCCTCCGCGGGCAGGTTGGGCACGCGCAGCAGGCGCTCGCGGAGCTGCACGCCGAGCTCCTCGGCCCGGGCGTCCATCTCCTTCTCCTCGGCACCGAGCAGGCGGCTCTGCTCCTGGAGCTCGGTCGCCTCGTCCTTGCGCTGCTCGCGGAAGAGCTTGCCGACCTCGTTCGAGATCGTGCGCACCTCGGCCCGCAGCGCGTCGCGGCGGGCCGAGAGCTGGCGCAGCTCGGCGTCGAGGGCGGCGATCTCGTCGATCGCCTCGCCGGACTCCCCGCGGCGGGCCAGCGCGGCCTTCACGCCGTCGAGGTCGGAGCGGATCAGGCGGACATCGAGCATGGCGTGAAACTAGTGCCCCGTCCGGGGACCCCTGTGAGGGGTTCGGCGAGTCGGGGGTGCGAGGTTCGGCTGGCCGCTCGGGGCGGGCGCTCGCGAGGATCGGGGGCGATGATCGTGATCTTCGACCTGGACGGCACCGTGTGGGACTCCGAACCGGGGATCGTCGGCTCGCTCGAGCACACCTTCTCGGCTCTCGGGCTGCCCGTGCCGGACCGAGCGGTGCTCGCCTCGAACGTGGGGCCGCCGCTGCGATCGATGCTGGCCGAGCTGGGGGTTGTCGAGTCATCGCTCGACGACGCCGTCGTCGCCTACCGGCAGCGCTACACGAGCCACGGCGTGTACGAGGCGACGCTCTACCCCGGCGTGGTCGAGCTGCTCGACGCGCTGGTCGCCGAGGGCCACCGGCTCGCGACGGCCACCTCGAAGGGACTGGACCCGACGCTGGTCATGCTCGAGCACTTCGGCCTCCTCGACCGCTTCGAGTTCGTGGGCGCCGCGTCGATGGACGGCCGGACC
>JAFAFZ010000424.1 GCA_023423215.1 Actinomycetes bacterium | reverse complement strand
CCGATGAGGCTTCGCCGAAAAATGGGCGCGCCGGTGCGGCGGAGCGGGCTCCGCGGCGTGGCCGGTGCGCTCAGCGCCCCCGTCGGGGCTCGGGGCGGGTCACTGCACCACCAGCTCGGTCAGGTACACCTCGTGGAACTCCTCCTCGAAGAGCTCGTGACCGCCGTCCCGCAGCAGCTCCTTGAGCTCCTCACGCCCCTCCGGCGTCGTGAACTGCTCCGCCGGCAGATCGGCGACCCGCTCGATCAGCAGGTCCCGGAAGCGGTTGGTCGCGCCCGACTCCTCGAACTCCTTGGCCTCGACGCCCTCGATGAGCTCCAGGGCAACACCCAATCTGAGGTAGTGGCCATCAGAGAGGTTGAGCGTCATGGCATCCAGTGCCACGACCTCGCCCGGCAGGACCTCTTCCTCCTCGACGACCTCTTCCTCTCCCGCGGGTGCGGCGGACGGCTTCATGAGGAACCCGCCGACGACCAGCCCGACGGCGATGATGACGGCGGGGACGACGTTCGAGCGCTTGCCCTTGGCCTTCTTGCCCTTCTTCCCGTCTGCTTCGACCGCTGCGTCGTCCGCCTCGGTGTCCTCGTCGCCCGGGGCGGTGGGGGCCTCGGTGGTGCTCATCCTTCGTGGTCCTCTCGGTGCCCGGCCCGCCCGGCGGCGGCCGTCGTGTCGTTCGTGTGGCCGGTGCCGGCCGTCGCGCCGCTCGCCTGCTCCCCCGAGCCCCCAGCGGCTGCGGGGGCCGAGGTCGCGGCGTCGGCACCGGCCGCGGTCGACGACAGCACGGCGATGTCGACGCGCCGGTTGCGGGCACGGCCCTCGGCGGTGTCGTTCCCCGCCAGCGGCCGCTGCTCGGCGTAGCCGCCGGCGACGAGGCGCGAGGGGTCGAGCTGGTGGCGGTCCACGAGGTAGCGCAGGACGACGCCCGCCCGGGCGGTCGAGAGCTCCCAGTTCGAGGGGAAGCGACCGCTGGAGATCGGCACGTCGTCGGTGTGGCCCTCGATCGAGATCGAGTTCGGCAGGGCGGCGAGGGCGCCGGCGAGCGCGTCGAGCGCCACCGAGCCGTCGGCCTGCAGGTCGGCGGAACCCGCGGCGAAGAGCACGTCGTCGCTCACGATGCTGACGATCAGGCCACGGTCCTCCCGTCGGAACGTCACGGCCTCGCCCAGACCGGCGGCGAGGGCGCCGTCGCGGATCAGGCCCTCGGCCTGGGTGAGCTGGGCGTTCTCGTGCTCGGCGGCGACGCGGGCGTCGGCCTCGCGGTCCAGGGCGGCACGTGCCTGCGACAGCTCGTTGCCGGCGAGCGGCACGACGGTCGTGGTGGTCGGCGGTGCAGCGACGCCGTCGGGCAGCACACCGCTGCCGCCCTCGATCGGCGAGGTGATGCCGACCGCGGACGAGAACCCCTGTGCGAACTCCTTCATCTTCGCCAGGTCCTGGTTGCCGATGGCCCACAGGACGAGGAAGAGCCCCATGAGCAGCGTCAGCATGTCGGCGTAGGGGATGACCCAGGCCTCGTGGTTGACGTGCTCCTCGTGCTCCTCCTCGTGGTGCCCGCCCTTCTTACGCACTCTTCTTCTCCTGGTCGGAGCTGCGAGCGCTCGGCGGGAGGTGGCTGCGCATCAGGTCGTCGAGCATGCGGGGGTTGAAGCCGGACTGGATGGCGAGCACGCCCTCGACGAGCAGGCGCTTGTGGGCGATCTCCTCGCCGGACATGCGGGCGAGCTTGTTCGACCAGGGCAGGAAGACGCCGTTGGCCAGGAAGACGCCCCAGAACGTCGCGATGAACGCCGCGGCGATGCCGTGGCCGAGCTCCTCGGGGTTGTCGAGCTTGCCGAGGGTGACGATCAGGCCGACGACGGCGCCGATGATGCCGAAGGTCGGGGCGTAGATGCCCATCGACGAGATGAGCTTGGCGCCCTGCTTGTGGCGTGCCGACATCGCCCGGATCTCGGTGTCCATGATCTCCTGGACGGTCTCCGGGTCCGCGCCGTCGATGGCCATCTGCAGGCCTCGGCGCAGGAAGGGCTCCTCGATCGTCGAGACCTCGTCCTCGAGCGAGAGCAGCCCGTCGCGACGGGCTCGCTCCCCCAGCGAGACGATCTGGCCGATGACGACGTCCGGATCCTCCTTCTTCTGCTTGCCGATGAGCTTCTTGAGCAGCTTCGGGAAGGTCTTGACGTCGTCCATCGTCGAGCCCATGAAGGCTGCGCCGAAGGTCGGGAGGAACACGATCAGGAACGCCGCCGGGACGGCGAAGAAGGCGACGGGCGACACGCCCTTGATCAGCGAGCCGATGAAGACGCCGATCAGCACGAGCAGCAGGCCGAGGAGGGTTGCGGGATCCATGGGTCAGCGCCGATCTGCGAGGTGGTCGGTGATCTGCACCGGCTCGTCGCCGTCCGACGCGTCCGAGGCCTGTTCGACGACGAGGCGGAGCGCGGAGTGGTGGGGCGTGTGTCGCTGCGACTGGACCTCGTCGACCTCGGCCAGGATCCGGGCGCGGAACTCGACGATGCGCTCGACGACGTCCGCCGGCGTCTCCGCCACGACGTACTTCGTGCCGTCGATGAGCGACACGACGGTGTCGCCGGTCGATTCGACCCGTTCGATCAGGTCCGCGTTGAGCGCGACCTCGCTGCCGTTGAGTCGCGTCAAGAGGATCACGACGTTGCCTCCGTGCTGGGAACTGCCGACCCGCCTCATGCCGGTCGGTGGTTCTATCGGTGCCCGGTGCCTCCGTCTGAGGCTTGGGGCGTGGAACTTGCTGCCGCCCCGCCCCGGGCGGCCCCGGGGCCCCCGG